>NZ_JAUSME010000260.1 GCF_030645555.1 Herminiimonas sp. | reverse complement strand
AATTCGGTGCTGCTGAACTGGGTGCCGGGCTGGATCTGGCTGGGCGTCAAGACCTTCCTGGTCGTATCGATCTTCATCTGGGCGCGCGCATCGTTCCCGCGCTATCGCTATGACCAGATCATGCGCCTGGGCTGGAAGGTGTTCATTCCGCTGACGCTGGCTTACCTGGTGATCGTCGCGGTCTGGATGCAGACCCCCTGGAATATCTGGAAGTAACGCAAGAGCAATACAAGGCACAAACATGGAAGCGATCAAGGATTTTTTCGGCAGCCTGATGCTGCGCGAGCTGCTCAAGGGACTGGCCCTCACGGGCCGGTACATGTTCGCTCGCAAGATCACCGTCCAGTTCCCGGAAGAGAAGACGCCGATTTCGCCGCGCTTCCGTGGCCTGCACGCGTTGCGCCGGTACCCCAACGGCGAAGAACGCTGCATCGCCTGCAAGCTGTGCGAAGCGGTCTGCCCGGCACTGGCGATCACGATCGAGTCGGAGCAACGTGATGACGGCAGCCGCCGCACCACGCGTTACGACATCGACCTGACCAAATGCATTTTCTGCGGATTCTGCGAAGAATCCTGCCCGGTCGATTCGATCGTCGAGACCCAGGTGCTGGAGTACCACGGAGAAAAACGCGGTGACCTGTACTTCACGAAAGAGATGCTGCTCGCCGTCGGCGACCGCTACGAGAAGGAAATTGCCGCCAACCGTGCAGTCGACGCTCCTTATCGCTGATTAATAAAACAAGGTGGCTTCACCGGCGACAGCCGGCGCGCCACCGGTACTGACTGGTCCATCATGGAATTCAAATCTGCGCTGTTTTATGTGTTTTCCGCGATCCTCGTGGTCGCGGCGACGCGCGTCGTCACCGACCGCAACCCGGTGCAAGCCGCGCTGTACCTGGTGCTGACGTTCTTTACCGCCGCCGGTATATGGATGTTGCTCAAGGCGGAGTTCCTCGCCATCGTGCTGGTGCTGGTGTATGTCGGCGCGGTGATGGTCCTGTTCCTGTTCGTGGTGATGATGGTCGACGTCGACGTCGGCAAGCTGCGCGAAAATTTCTGGTCCTATTTCCCGTTTGCCGCCACCATCGGCGTCATCATCGTGCTGGAGATGGCCGCGGTCCTGTTCCGCGGCTTCCTGGCTACCGACGCCCAGGTGCCCGCTGCCTCTGCCAATCTGGGCGGCACCAAGGAACTGGGCAAGCTGATCTTCACCCAGTACATCTTCGCGTTCGAAGTGGCGGCGGTCATCCTGCTGCTGGGCATCGTTGCCGCTGTAGCGCTGACGCTGCGCCGGCGCAAGGACAGCAAGTACTTCAATCCCGCTGCGGCATCCAAGGTCAAGAGCACCGACCGCCTGCGCGTGGTGAAGATGAAATCCGAAACCGAGCGGCCGGCGCCTGCCGCCGCCAGCGACAAGCAATAAGGGGATATCGTGACTCTGTCTCTCGCCCATTTCCTGATACTCGGCGCCATCCTGTTCTCGGTGTCCGTGGTCGGCATTTTCCTGAACCGCAAGA
>NZ_JAUSME010000259.1 GCF_030645555.1 Herminiimonas sp. | reverse complement strand
AGGTAGACCTTGCCGGCGCCGCCGGTGGCCAGCACGGTGTGTTCAGCCGATATCGTGATGACCTTGCCGCTTTTGACATCCTGCACATACAGGCCGAGGCAGCGTGGTCCGAGCTTCTTGCGCTCCAGCTTGTCGGATGAGATCACGTCGATTGCGTAGTGATGCTCCATCAGCGTGATGTTCGGATGGGCGCGGACTTTGGCTTCCAGCGTGACCTGGACGGCATGCCCGGTTGCATCGGCCGCATGGATGATGCGGCGCTGGCCGTGGCCGCCTTCGCGTGTCAGATGAAAACCGAGTTCGGCGCTGGCGTCGGGTGTGAACGGCACGCCTTGCTCGATCAGCCATTCAATCGCTTCGCGGCCATGCTCGATGATGAAACGGGTCGCCGGCTCATCGCACAGGCCGCCACCGGCGACCAGCGTATCGGCGACATGTTCGTCATAGCTGTCGTGAGAATCAAGGACCGCGGCTATGCCGCCTTGCGCCCAGTTGCTGGCGCCATCGAGCAGGCTGCGTTTGGAAATGACGGCGACTTTACGGGTTTCTGCCAGGTGGAGCGCAACGGAAAGACCTGCCAATCCACTGCCTACAATTGCGACATCAAATTTCATAAGTATTCGTATTAAAGAGGGTATGTGCCCATGACTATATTCGATTTGGCGGCAGACCGCCGCTTACGCGCATATTTTATCGCTGCCGGCGCGGATGCTGGCGGCTTTAATCGACGGGGAAACGGTGCGAAGAGAAAATCAGCGTTTCTGCTTCGCTGGCTGTAAGCGGCGCTGAAAACAGGAAGCCCTGTCCCAGATTGCAGCCCATTTTTTTCAGTTCCTGTATGTGGGCGGCAGTTTCCACTCCTTCGGCGATGGTTTGCAGATTGAGTGTCTGCGCCAGCGCCATCATCAGACGGATGATTTCCCTGTCGCCAGGGTTGGTGCCCAGGCCATGCACAAAGGTCTTGTCGATCTTGAGTATGTCGATCGGCAGTTTTTGCAGATACGCGAGTGAGGAATAGCCGGTGCCAAAATCGTCGAGCGCCAGGCGCAGGCCGAGTTTTTTCAGCATCGCCAGGTTTTCTATCGTCTGCAGGGGATTGGCCATGGCCGAAGTCTCTGTCAGTTCCAGCTCTATCGACTGCGGCACCACGCCGCTGCTGTTGAGTATGTCGCGCACCTGGCTAAAGAACGAGGTGTGCAGCAGCTGGCGCATCGAGACGTTGACCGCGACTGTGATATCGCCCATGGCAGGGTAGCTGGCCTGCCATGCAGCGAGCTGCTCGCAGGCTTGCTCCATTGCCCACATGCCGATAGGCACGACCATGCCCGAGGTTTCTGCGATAGGAATGAATTCATTCGGCGAGATCATCCCGTATTCGGGGCTGTTCCAGCGCAGCAGCAATTCAAATCCCTGGACGCGGCCGTCGGCCAGCGACACTTTCGGCTGATAGGCGACCGACAGTTCATTGCGCTCCAGCGCAAAACGCAGGGCGACATCCATGCGCGCATGCTTGGTTGATTTGCTCTGCAATGCGGCGTCGTAAATTTCAGTCCTGTTGCGGCCACGCTCCTTGGCCTGGTACATCGCCGCATCGGCATCGCGTATCAGGTCGGCAGGCGTCTGGTGATCCGGATTCAATTGCGCAATGCCGATACTGGTTTGAATTTTCACCGCCACATTGTCGAAGATCAGGCGTTCGGACACCGCGCGCATGATCGCGTTGGCCTTGACGGTGGCTTCAGCCAGTGAGGCATTGGTCAGGATCACGAATTCATTGCCGCCGAAGCGTGCGACGAAATCGTTCTTCGCCAATGCGGCAACGATGCGCTTGCTGGTTTCAAGCAGGCATTGATCGCCGAAGTCGTGGCCGTGCGTGTCGTTGACGCTCTTGAAGAAGTCGAGGTCGCAGAACAGCATGGTCAGGCTGGAATGACGTTGCCGGCTGGTTTCCATCGCAGCGGCCAGTGTTTTGACCAGATAGCGACGGTTCGGCAAGTCGGTGAGCATGTCGTGATTTGCCTGATACTCGATCTGCGTCTCGGAAGTCTTGCGCTTGGTAATGTCGCGTGTGACGCCGAGTATGCCTACGGTGTGGCCCTTGGCGTCCAGCAATGGATATTTGCTGGTGTGGAACCAGAGATGCATGTCGTTGTGCCAGAAGCCCGGCATTTCCATGTCCTGCAAAGGCACGCCGGTTTGCATGACTTGCTGATCCTGACGCTGGATTTCATCGGCGATTTCCCGGGCGCTGAATTCATCGCCTTCATTGGCCATCTTCAGGCAAAGGTCGTAGACGGTTTTGCCGCGCAATTCTTCTTCGCTGGCATAGCCGAAACGTCGCTGGAATACCTGATTGCTGACGGTGAAGCGGCCTTCTTTGTCCTTGACATAAATCATCGATGGGTTGAGGTCGAGCACTGCGCGCAGCAGCGTCGTTTCTTCCTGCAGCCGCAGTTCGGCATCCTTGCGCAGCGTAATGTCTTCTATGCTGAAAACGAGTCCATTGATGGCCGAGTCGTGCAGCATGTTGTAGCCGCGCGTTTCCAGCCAGACCCAGTGACCATCCTTGTGCTGGGTACGGTGACGCGAAAATATCGTGCTGTGCGGCGTATCGCGCAGATGCGACAATTTTTGCTTGTGCTCTTCTGCGTCGTCAGGATGCAGGATAGGCTTGATTGCATTGCCGATGACTTCTTCGTAGCTGTAGCCGATCACTTCCTGCAGGGCAGGGTTGGCAAACTTGATTTGATAGTCGACGTCGGTGATCAGGAAAATGTGACGCGTCACGCGCGCAATCGCATTGAAGCGGCGTTCATTGGTGCGGGCCTGGCTGAGTGCCGTGCGATTGATATGCAGCGTTTTTGCCAGCAGCAGCGACAGCCATCCTATGCACAGGGTGGCAAAAAAATCGGGCAGCCATTCACCTGCCGTGGCGCCCAGATGCGCGTTGAGTCGATAGCCGAGAAAAGCCAGTGCCACGATCACGATGATCGCGATACGCTTGCGTAAAACCAGTGGAAAGACCCCGGCGATGGCGATCAGCCACGGCATCGGCAACGCCGGCATGGCATTGCTGGTCGCGAGTGTCGCGATGGTGAACGTCGTGATGGCCAGTTCGACAAGGAGAAATTTTTCGTCGAGCAGTATGCTTGCGCGCAGCCAGAAATAGCGCACGAAGGCAACCGTCAGCAGGGCAATCAGAAGCCCGGCGATCATCGTTCCTGCACGCGACAGGTTTAAATTTTTCGCATAGACCAGGACGATGATATTGAACGACAGGGTTGCATAAAACAGCAGGGAAGCGGCACGAAAAATATCGCTGCCGGCGAACATGTTGATGGCACGAAGGCGCGCTTCCTTCATCAGTTTTCGACGACCGGCTTGACCTTCGCTGCCGCTGCCTTGGCATGGCGGCGCGCAGTCTCGACGTCGGCGGCGCTGGCCAGTGCAACACCCATGCGGCGGCGCGCGTACGATTCCGGTTTGCCGAACAGGCGGATGTCGGTGCCGTGGACTTGCAAGGCCTCGGCCACCCCTTCGAACGAG
>NZ_JAUSME010000336.1 GCF_030645555.1 Herminiimonas sp. | reverse complement strand
AAATCAAATCGACCTGACATTTAAGTACAATTCAACGAGGTCTCTCGATTCACAACAAACAAAAATTAGCTGTCCAGAATTAATAATGGATGGGGGAGCCACAAAACTAAAAAGCCTAATTTTGCACATTAGGCTTTTTGTTCATTTGGCACATGGAAAAACTACATACGAAGCAGTAGAGGAATCCCCTCATGCGCACTATCCATGGATAATCGAGTCATTCCACCAACAATAAAAGGACCACCATGCGCATAGGCATACTGACCGGCGGCGGCGATGCGCCGGGCTTGAACGCTGTCATCCATGCGGTTGCCCATGCCTTGCTGCAGCAGGATGGCATAGAGCTGCTGGGCATAGAAGATGGCTTTCTCGGCTTGATCGAGCGGCGCACGCGCCCACTCGACTGGCAGGCAGTCAGCGGCATCGCCACGCTGGGCGGCACTGTGCTGGGCACCAGCAACCAGGTCAGCCCGGTTTCTTACCAGGGCCGCGACCGCCGCGATGACGTGCTGAACTATGCGCGCGCGATCGGCCTGGATGGCGTGGTTGCGATAGGCGGCGATGGCACGATGTTCATCGCCGATGCGCTCAATCGTCATGGCTTGCCGATGATAGGCGCACCCAAGACCATCGATAACGATATCGCGCATGTCGAGCGCAGCGTCGGCTTCGATACTGCAGTCGCGACCGTGACCGAGGCGATAGACCGCATACGCAGCACGGCGCAAAGCCACAGCCGCGTGATGCTGGTCGAGACGATGGGACGCAACGCCGGCTGGCTGGCGCTGGAAGCAGGCGTGGCGGCGGGCGCCGACATCATCCTGTTGCCGGAAATTGAATACGAGCTCGACGCAATCGCTGCCGCCTGCCGCGCGTGCATGGCCAGGCAGCGTCATGCGATCGTCTGCGTGGCCGAAGGCGCGAAGCCGCGCGGCGGCCAGGCTACCGTGCGCACCCGCATAGAAAGCTCCCCGGACCCGATACGCCTGGGTGGCGTGGCCCATGTTTTAACGGCGCAGCTCACGCCGCTGCTGGCGGCAGAAGTGCGCGCCACAATACTCGGCCATGTGCAGCGCGGCGGTGCGCCTACCCCGGGCGACCGAGTACTGGGCGCGCAGCTGGGCGTTGCCGCAGCCGACCTGGTGCGGGCCGGTGCGTGGGGCAATATGGTTGCGCTTGAACAGGGAAGCCTAGGGCACGTTGCACTGGGCGAAGTCAGCGGCCGGACGCGCCATGTGCCGGCCGATCATCCGCTGATACACGCGGCGCGACGCCTGGGCGTCTCGTTCGGCGATGCCTGATTAGATAACTAAACTGGATAAAAAAGGACTCCTTCGGGAGCCCTTAGTGTGTTGCATCCGCCGGTTGAATCCAAGACCCAAAGCGGACATCAGCTATGCCTTGTTGCCTGCACCGATGTTACGGCGTATCAGAAAATGCGCTGGCCATGAATGCATCCAACTCATTTTCTTCGAGTAACTCGATGGAGAAATTTCCGAAGCGTTTTGGCAACCAGATAATTCTGGCACCGCTTGGCGAGTTGAGATTATCTCGAGCAAGCGGCTTTCCATTTTCATCCTCTGGTTGAACTCCAGCTATTAATAGTTCGTCGTAGGCGGCTTCGATGTCCGGCGTGGAATAGCAATGGCGGTAGATGGTTCCTTCACCGCTGGCCTCTAGCAAGTCTTTCAGGCCGCCGCAAATCGGCTGCACCAGCATGAAGCGCTCTTCTCCAAACATGACGATTGCATACCGCACATGAAGACCTCCGCGCTCCCAGACTAGTGTTTTCGAGATTCTGGCTTTAAACAGTTTTGCGTAGTAATCGCATGCCGTCTCCAAATCTCTGACCAACACATCCACATGACTGAACTTCAGTTTCATTTGCTATCACTCTACGTGTGGTTGGAAAATTCACATTCAGTCGGAACCGGGAAGTTCGTGAATGATTAAAGGCTGTCCCGGCATTATGCCCGGCGCTACTGGTTCTGATCTGCGATGCGATGACACTATTGTCGCCTTTCAGAGAATACCTGCTCCTCCAGAAATGGATGAACTGCGCAAAAAAAAGGGCTCCCGAAGGAGCCCTGAAAGTTGAGACCGGGTATTACAGGGGAATCAGGCGCGTGCAGTTGCGGAGATACCGGCAGCTGCATTCTCTTTCTGCAAGAGATCCTTGGAGAACGCGACGTGTTTCTTCAGCGTAGGGCGCAAGACCACAATCGCCAGGAAGGCTGCAGTCAAGTCCATACAGGCGACCGTGTACAGCACGGTGGACCAGGTGCCGGTAGCTTCCATCATCAGGTTGCCGACTGGTACAAACAATGCGCCGATACCTTTGGCGGTGTACAGCACGCCGTAGATCTTGCCGATGTGCTTGGTGCCGAATGCATCGCCAGCCAGAGCCGAGAACAGTGAGTAGACTTCGCCCCATGCCAGGAACACGACGCCGGACAGGATCAGGAAGGCCCATGGGTTGGAACCGAAGTAACCCAGAGCGATGATGCCCAGACCTTCCAGTGTGAAGGCGATGACCATGGTTTTTTCACGGCCGATGTTGTCCGAGATCCAGCCAAACAATGGACGCGAGATACCGTTCATGATGCGATCCAGCATCAGGGCCAGCGGCAACGCTGCCATGACGAAGAAGTGCATGTCGACCTTGAATTCCTTGACGCCCAGATCCTGTGCGATCACGCCCAGCTGTGCCACTGCCATCATGCCGCCGGTAACGACGCAGATGAACATGAAGAACATGAGCCAGAACAGTTTGGTGTTCAGCGCTTCTTTCAATGTGTAGTCACGGGTAGCCTGCACCAGCTTGGCCGACGCACTGACTTCACCCTTGTTAGGCGAACGCAGGAACCATGCGGCGATGAATGCCAGCGAGCCTTGCAGGATGCCGAAGAACAGGAAGGTTTCCTGGAAGCCCGACGATTCGATCATTGCTGCGATAGGCAGAATCGTGGCAGCAGAACCAGCACCGTAACCACCAGCGGTCAAGCCAACTGCCAGGCCGCGACGGTCCGGGAACCATTTCAACGCATTGTTGATACAGGTTGCGTAGATGGAACCAACGCCAACACCACCGAAGGCTGCGCCGATGTAGAAGCCGGCGAGCGTGGTTGCTTGCGAGTTGATGTACCAAGCCACACCGATGAAGACAGCGCCGAAGGCAACCATCAGACGTGGGCCGAGTTTGTCGATGAAGTAACCTTCAATCGGCGCGAGCCAGGTCTGGACCAGGACAAAAATCGTAAATGCGATCTGGATCTCTGCGCGAGCCCAGCCGAACATGCCTTGAATTTCCGGCACGAAGAGCGTCCATGCATACTGGATGTTGGCGGTTGCGATCATGCAGACGACGCCGACGATCAGCTGTATCCAGCGTGTTTTATCGGAAGACCCCGATAGATTTTGTGTTGCTGCGTTCATTTGTGTTCCTCATGTCACTTGATTGTTTTGCTGTGCAAAAACAAACCAGGATTGGTGATTGATATATGCCTGCAGCGAGCTGCGCAGACATATGCAAAATATATTTTTGGTAAGGCGGCCATCTTGCTGGACCGGTCGTATGCCGTTCCGCCTTCCGCCGCGTGATCCGTTTGGGATCGCCCTGGCGACTTGGTTTAATGCGGTACCACACTTCGTTTTCGTGAAAACCAATGTCCGGGCTGGTGGCCCCAACCTTGCCAGATCGTTGTCTATCAGATCAGGAAAGCACGTCACTGATTCTCATGATCAGGTGACGTTATTGTTAAGATTGCGTGACGATACGGATTTGTCCGGCGGCCATCAATACGTAATACTACGTAAGCGTGCTACGGGTTTATACGTAGTGCCTGCATGGCGGGAAGCCTTATCCAGAGCCACTTTGCAGCGAACCCGTAGCTGCCGGCATGCGTGGCTGGACTGCCGCCGGCATCAGGCTTGCCGATACAGTTGCTGATATTTTTTTGGTGGTGGAACGCGCAAACTTGCGCGTGACAGAAGCAGGGCAAGCGCCTGCTGCACCGCTGGCAGCAAGATGATGGATAACTTGTTTTCGTGCAGTCGGGTTTTGCGTTAATTCAATTAACGCAGGGGCATTGCCTATTTTGCGAGTGCTTTTTGTGCGCGGTATCTGGCAGAGCGCTTGGGCATCAGCATCGATCCGCTGCAACCAGACGCGCCGCAATGGCATGCGAACGCGCGCTTGACTGCAGGTGTATGACGTTCTTCATAGATCAGCGCGTAGTCGTAACTCAGTTCTTCGCCGGCTTCGATTTCCATCAGCGCATAAATATAGACACGGCCGTCTTCATGTTCCACCGCTTCACACTTGGGCTCGCAGGAATGATTGATGAAGCGCGCTTCATTGCCGCCGCTACCGCCATCGATGCTGCGGCCATCGTTGAGGCTGAAGAAGTAAGTGTGGTTCAGCGGGCCTTTCGCATCCGCCCGATCCAGCGCCTGCTCCCATTGAATCCGCTCGCCCTGATATTCGATGATGCAAGCACCAGGCGTGATCGTGCTGCGGGCAAAAATGCCGGTGCCGTGTATGGTCGAGGTTTTGACTATGTACAGCGGTGCAGGCGCATCGTCGATAGCGCAAGCGGATAAGGTTTTCAATTTGATTCGGTTTCTGGTTGGAACGCAGACAGAAATTTTACCGGGAAGAGATATAGCGCGGATAAGAAACGGATAAAAATACTGGCAGGTAGCGGCGAGAAATGCCGGCACACTATCCTGCGGCGGGTGTTTACATCAGGGCATGAATGAAATCAAAACGTCGCCGGCGAATTGACCCATAAAACACGCGCGACATCCTTGCCAACATTGCTGTAGCCGTGCGGCAGACTACTAGGAAAGGTAAACGAATCGCCAGGGCCTATGGTGTAATGCTCTTCACCAAGACGCAACTCCAGCGTGCCCTCAAGCACATAGCCGACTTCTTCGCCCACATGTTCGATCTGGCCATCGCTGGCCGGTCCAG
>NZ_JAUSME010000257.1 GCF_030645555.1 Herminiimonas sp. | reverse complement strand
CGCGATTCGAGTCTGGCAATGCATAGCGATTTTCACGCTGCAGTTGCGTCAGATCAGGCGGGATTTCCAGCGTAGGCGTCTTCTTCACCTCGCTTTTGTAATCGATACGTCCCGGCTCAAGAAGAGTATTGATAGAGCTGCATCCAGCCAGACTGGTGAGCGCGAGTACGTAAATCATTCCACGTTTTGCGAAGCTGCTTTGGGACATGTAAAAAATCTTCCGAGTAATTAATGCGAATACTTAAAAAGCAAATTCAACAGATCGTTGCAGGCGCACCCGGCCCGATCATGGCTTATTGTAATACACCCGATTCGCGCATCGCAGCACGCACGATGTCATGATATTCAGCGGCCAGCGGAACGATAGGCAGGCGCATGCCTGGCCCGATCAAGCCGATTTCAGCCATCGCCCATTTCAATGGGACCGGATTGGGCTCAATGAACAACTTGTTATGCAAGGGGAAAAGCTTGTTGTTGATCGCGATCGCTTCATCAATACGCTGATTGATCGCGGCATCGCATAACTGATGCATGCCACGCGGCGCGATGTTGGCAGTCACCGATATATTGCCCTTGGCGCCGCAGAACATCAACGCCATTGCGCTGGCATCATCGCCTGAATACACGAGGAAATCTTTCGGCGCCAAGCGCATCAGGTCGATACCGCGGCCGATATTGCCGGTCGCATCCTTGATGCCTATCACGCCAGGCACCTGCGCCAGACGCAATATCGTTTCGTTGGCCATGTCTGCCACGGTGCGGCCGGGCACATTGTAAAGAATCGCCGGCAAATCGACTGCTTCGGCGATTTTCTTGAAATGCTGGTACATGCCCTCTTGCGTCGGGCGATTGTAGTAAGGCACCACCAGCAGCGAAGCATCCGCTCCCACGTCTTTGGCAAACTGGGTCAGCTCGATGGCTTCCGAAGTCGAATTGCCACCGGTACCGGCAATGATCGGAATGCGCTTGGCGGTATGCTCTACTGCGACCTGGATCAGTTCGCAATGCTCGTCAACCGACACGGTAGGCGACTCGCCTGTGGTACCGACGATCACGATGCCGTCGGTGCCTTCGGCGATGTGCCAGTCTATCAATTTGCGCAAGCCCGGCAAATCGAGCGAGCCGTCCGCGTGCATGGGAGTAACGATTGCGACTATGCTGCCCTGAATCATAATAGTGTGAGCGAAAAATTGAAGATTATTCGATTGTAGCGGATCGTCCGCTTTTTTGGTGCGGTCTTGCTGCGTATGGAGCTCAAATTAAGTGAAGTTTTTCCGGCTTGGCGCGCCCCTTGGCCTTGATGATGCAAATTCTCTGCACCATGGCCGGTTTGGGGGAGTCTATATAGCCGTCTTCATATGCGATGACCTGCAGCCCGTATTCAGCGGCGATTTCCAGCAATTCGCCATGCCTGAGCAGGAAATCCGGATTGGATGGCTTGCCAAATTGCTCATTGCCGAGCGCGAAAGTCTCATAAATCAGGATGCCGTCGAGCGCCAGACTGGCGATCATCCGCGGCCACAAGGGGCGGTGCAGATAATTGACCACCACGATGCCTGCAAAACGGTTTTCTGCAAATGGCCAGGCTTGCTCCGGATGGACTGTTTCCAGATCCACCTGCTGTATCTGTATCCGCTCTCCCGCCGCCAGCGCCAGGGAATCTGCATTGCGGTCCGCCGCCAGCACCGGGTGCCCGTGCGCGGCCAGCAGCCGGCTGTGACGGCCGGCGCCACAAGCCAGATCCAGCACCTCACCGGCAGGAATCAGATGTACAAACCGCGCCACCCAGGCCGAGGGCTGCGCAATGGCCTCATGCGCATGCGCGCTTTTGCCTGGATCTGCCATCAGCTGTAATTCAAACCCATGGCATCGCGCACTTCCCGCATGGTTTCCTGCGCCAGTACGCGCGCCTTGTCACGCCCGTCCGCAACGATGGCACGCACCAGCGCCGGATCGTCGATATATTTTTGCGCGCGTTCGCGCATTGGTTCCTGCTCCTTCAACACGCCATCAATGACAGGCTGTTTGCATTCGAGGCAACCGATACCGGCCGATTTGCAGCCCTGGACTACCCAATCCCTGGTATCCGCATCCGAATACACCAGATGCAATTGCCAGACCGGGCATTTCTCGGGATCCCCGACATCGGTGCGGCGCACGCGCGCCGGGTCGGTCGGCATCGTACGTATCTTCTTGCTCAGCGTATCCTTGTCTTCGCGCAGCGTGATCGAATTGCCATAGCTCTTGGACATCTTCTGTCCATCCAGCCCCGGCATGCGGGAGGACTCGGTCAGACGTGCCTGCGGCTCGAGCAGGATTTGCTTGCGGGTCCCTGCCAGATAGCCGAACAGGCGTTCACGATCGGTGGCGCTGATGCTTTGCACACTCTCAAGCAGTGTCTTGGCCCAACCCAGTGCTTCGGCATTGCCCTGCTCCTGGTACGCAGTGCGCAACTCCTTGTATTGCTTGGCTTGCTTGCCGCTCAGCTTCTGCAGCGTATCGACGACCTTCGCCTCAAAGCCTTTTTCCTTGCCGTACAAATGATTGAAGCGGCGCGCGATCTCGCGCATCATTTCGATATGCGGGATCTGGTCGGCGCCAACCGGCACTTGCGTGGCACGATAAATCAGGACGTCTGCGGCCTGCAGCAAGGGATAACCGAGGAAGCCATAGGTCGCGAGATCACGGTCCGACAGTTTTTCCTGCTGGTCCTTGTACGTCGGCACGCGTTCCAGCCAGCCCAGCGGCGTGATCATCGACAGCAGCAAATGCAGTTCGGCATGCTCGGGCACCTGCGACTGGATGAACAGGCTGGACTTGGCAGGATCGATGCCGGCTGCCAGCCAGTCGATCAGCATTTCCCACGTACTACTTTCGATATTGCTCGGGTCGTCATAGTGCGTCGTCAGCGCATGCCAGTCAGCGACAAAGAACAGGCAAGGCACTTCGGCTTGCAGCTTGACCCAGTTCTTCAGCGCACCGTGATAGTGGCCGAGGTGCATCGCACCCGTTGGGCGCATACCGGAAACAACGCGATCAATAGACATAAAAACTCAGTTCAGTAAAAAAGTAAGGGGAGAAACCAGCAGCAGCAAGACGGTTTTGGCAATCGCCATCACCGGTCCCATCCAGTAATGCAGCACATTCAGGAATGCCAGTCCCAGCACAATGAAAAACCCGTAAGGCTCCAGCTGTGCGAACTTGTACGCATATTTATGCGGCAGGATACTCGTCATGATACGTCCGCCGTCGAGCGGCGGCACCGGGAAAAGATTGAACGCGAAAATCACCAGATTGGTCAGGATGCCGGCCTGTGCCATGCGCATGAAAAATTCCTCGCCTATGCCGGCTGCATGCAGGAAGATAGCCAGCAGCATCCACATCAATGCCATCACCAGATTGGCTGCCGGTCCGGCCAGCGCAACAAACGCCATCTGTTTTTTCGGATTGCGCAAATTGCCGAAATTGACCGGCACTGGCTTTGCATAGCCAAACAGGAACGGGCTGCCGACGAAATACAGCACGATAGGAATCAGCAAGGTGCCGACGGGATCGATATGCTTGATCGGGTTCAGGCTCATGCGGCCTTGCGCATAGGCTGTGGTGTCGCCAAAGTATTTGGCTGCGTATGCATGCGCTGCTTCGTGCAGCGTAATCGCAAAGACGATAGGCAAGGCATAGATGGAAAAAGTTTGTATGAGATCGTTCATCAGCAGGATTTTATCAGAGGGGACGCTGCTGCCGGCGGCAACAGGTAAAGCAATCGGATGATTACGCGCTGCCTGCATCCAGCGCAGCGCGCCACAGGGCGGCCGGCGCGGGCATGTATTTACCCGGCCGCGAGCGCAACAGTCAACTTACAAACCGAACAGCGCAGCGTCGCCACGGCCCTGACGCTGCAGTACAGGCTCAGGCCCGGTCAGGTCGATGACAGTAGTCGGCTGCAGGCTGCAGGCACCGCCATCGATCACCAGATCGACCAGTTTGGCCAGGCGATCGCGCACTTCTTCCGGATCGTTCAGCGGCTCTTCTTCATCCGGCAGGATCAAGGTGGTACCGATCAAGGGTTGCGCCAGCTCTTCCAGCAGCGCTTGCACGATGCGATTTTCCGGCACCCGCAAGCCTATCGTCTTGCGGGAGGGATGACTGAGACGGCGCGGCACTTCCTTGCTCGCTTCGAGAATGAAAGTGTAAGATCCCGGCGTGGCCGCTTTCAGCAAACGATATTGCTGATTGTCGACGCGCGCATACAGCGCGATCTCGCTCAAATCGCGACACAACAAAGTCAGATGATGCTTGTCATCGACATTGCGTATGCGCCGCAAACGCGTTACCGCATCCTTGTCGTCCAGGTGACAGACCAATGCATAGCAGGAATCGGTCGGCACTGCGACTATCCCGCCATCCCTGATGACTTGCGCGGCTTGACTGATCAGGCGCGCCTGCGGATTTTCCGGATGTATCTGAAAGAATTGGCTCATAAAATAATAACGGCGGCAGCCTGAAGGTCGCCGCCGCTGGAGGTGTTCCTGATTAAGAAATTATTGGATGCTGCGCAGTGCGGCAATACGCTGCTCGATCGGAGGATGACTCGAAAACAGCGACATGAATCCGGGCTTGTCGCTAATACCCATAGAAGCCATGCCTTCCGGCAAACTCGATGGCGCTATGCCGCCCAGACGCGCCAGCGCATTCATCATCGGTTGCGGGCTGCCGAGCAATTTGGCGGCACCTGCATCTGCGCGGAATTCGCGATGGCGCGAAAACCAGGCCACGATCACCGAGGCAGCGATACCGAACACGATCTGCGACACGATCACGGTAACCGTGTAACCGATGCCCTGGCCGCTGTTATTGTCTTTCGAAATCGCGCGGTCTACAAAGTAACCTACCACGCGCGACAGGAACACGACAAAGGTATTGACCACGCCCTGCACCAGCGTCATCGTCACCATATCGCCATTGGCGACGTGGGCAACTTCATGCGCCAGCACCGCTTCGACTTCTTCCTTCGTCATGCTTTGCAACAAACCGGTCGAGACTGCCACCAGCGCCGCATTCCTGGATGCGCCAGTCGCAAAGGCATTCGGCTCGCCATCATAGACAGCGACTTCCGGCATCGCGATACCAGCCCGTTGCGACAGTTTGCGCACTGAATCGATCAGCCACAATTCGGTACTCGACGAAGGCGCATCAATGACGCGCGCACCAGTCGACCATTTGGCCATAGGCTTGCTGATCAGCAGCGAGATGATGGAACCGGTAAAACCGACCACCAGCGAAAACACCAGCAGCATAGGCAGATTGAGGCCGGCCTGCGAAATAAAGCGATCCACGCCCAGCAAGGACAGCACGACAGACATCACTGCAATGACTGCAATATTTGTTGCAATGAAGAGGAAAATCCGTTTCATTCAATAGTCTCCAAAGGGGATTAAACGCGTCTGATAGATAAGACCACAAGCTGGAATTTCAAGAGTGTGCGGCAACTGACTCAACCATAGACTCGGCAGCCCGCGCCAAGATCAAATATCCCAATCATGCCAAACCGGCTTCAAGCCGGACGGCAAAGGCGGCAGCCCGCCCAGATCGACCCGCGATTCGCCGGGGCCGTGGAAATCGGACCCGCGTGAAGCCAGGAAACCGTAGGTCTTTGCAACCTTTGCATAATAGTCATATTGATCCACGGAGTGGCTGCCGGTCGTCACTTCTATCCCGGCGCCGCCGAACTCCTTGAATTCATTGAACAAGGCATCGAATGCAAGATCGCTGAACTTGTAGCGCCCCGGATGCGCAATCACTGCAATCCCGCCGGCACCGGTGATCCACTCGACAGAATTCTGCAGGGTCGCCCAGCGATGCGGCACAAAACCCGGCTTGTCATCGCCCAGATATTTGGAAAATACCTCATTCAAATCCTTGCACATCCCCAGTTCCATGATGTAACGGGCAAAATGTGTACGGGAAATCAAGTCTGGATTACCGACAAACTTCAGCGCCCCCTGGAAGGCGTCGTGTATGCCGACCGCTTCCAGCTGGGCCGCCATTTCACGGGCGCGTTCTTCACGGCCTCCACGCGTAGCCGTCAGCCCGTCAACCAGCGCCTGGTTCTTCTCGTCGATTTGCAAGCCCACTATGTGGACCGTCTGTCCAGCCCAGGTAATCGAAATCTCGACGCCCGGCACATAATTCATATCCAGCGCTGCAGCCGCGATGCGCGCTTCGGCAATCCCGCTGACCTCATCGTGATCCGTCATCGCCCATACATCAACGCCATTTTTCTTGGCGCGCGCAGCCAGCGCCGTCGGCGTCAGCGTGCCGTCGGAGATATTGGAATGGCAGTGTAGATCTACGTTCAACATGCAAATTTATTCAGATGGTGTCAGGGAAAAATATAGTTCGATTGTACGCGGGATGGCCGCGATTTGCTGCAATGCAAAATGGCCCGTCCTGCAATTAATCAAGGAAGCTATCGATCGCATGCGCGACGATTTCGGGCTGATCGTGCTGCAGCATATGCCCCGCGTTTTCCACCATCAAGATGGTGACGTCCCGGATGTTTGCAATCCGGCGATCTATCTCTGCCCGCGCAACTTCTGGCGGCCCCATCCTGGGCAACAACTCGCTCTCCCTCGCTTCTACCCACAGCACTGGCGCCGTGATCTGCTGCCAGCATGCCATCACTTCTTCGACGCGGTACAGATTCGGATTCGGCAGTTTGTGCAGCGGATCGGCAAGAATTTCCCAGGCCCCACTGGCATTGGGAGCCGCCCAGTGCGCAGCCAGAAATGCGGCACGCTCATCGCTGAGGCGCGGATTGTTTTTTTTCAGGCGCGCAGCAACCCCTGCCTGCGTTACATAGCCATGCATGCCTTGAGGTTTCTGGATGTCATCCAGCCATTGCGCATAGCGTGCCGGCGCTGCATCCGGCTGCGTCGCCGGCATGCCCAAGCCTTCGAGCATGACAAGCTGCCTGACCCGATGCGCACGCACGCCGGCATAAATGCCGGCGACGTTCGCTCCCAGGCTGTGGCCCAGTAAATGCACCGCCGCTGCCGGCGAATAATGCATCAGGATCGCATCCAGGTCGGCCAGATAATCCGGGAACCAGTACGATGATCCGGCACGATCGGACCCGCCGAAACCGCGCCAGTCAGGCGCAATCACATGCCAGTCGCGCTGCAGCCCATCGACCAGGAATTGAAACGAAGCCGACACATCCATCCAGCCATGCAGCATGAATAGCACAGGCGCATCCTGATCGCCCCAGTGCCGGATGTGATATTGCAAACCACGTACAGGGATAAACTCGGAGCGCGCAGGCTTCATGTCAAATGGCGGGTGAAAACGGTAAATGGAAAATGTGCGCACTGCAAAAATATGCGCATGACGGACAGGCATTTTACCTGCCCTCGCATCGGCTGCGACGATCAGTCCTGCAATCAGGGGCTAGAAGTGCGCGGTGGACTTTTTCGAAGAATAAGCCATTAAGCCGCCAGTAAACAACCAAGCGCGCCTGCAGTCATGGACCACAGGCGCGCTAGCAGGCACTTGTTTACTTGCTGTCTTTGGCAGCTTCCTGCATTTTCACACCGGCTTCTTCGACTTTCTTGCCGGCTGCATCAGTCATGTTTGCCGTACCCTGGCTGATGTCGGCTTTAGCTTTCTCGGCATCCTGCGCTACCTTGGCGGCAGCTTCATCCATTTTTTGCACTGCAGTAGAAGTCGCCTGATCCACTTTTTGGCCGGCGGTTTCTGCCGGTCCTTTATCAATAGCGACTTCTTCTTTTTTCTGGCAGGCAGCCAGACCTGCAATCAATAAACTCGCGGCGAGTATGGAAGTAAGCGTTTTGCTTGGATTCATGATTTTCCCTTTGTAAATTGAAGTTATACGAAAAAATGCCTGAAGCTAACAATACCTGTGCCAGCCTTGATTACATTTCTCACGCATTGGATTGCAAAAAAAGCAATCTTACCATCTGACCATACATGATCAATCAAGGTTCCATGCCCGCAGTAACAAGTTGTAACGATAACAACAAATCATGAAATCCTGTCCCTATCAGGCCTCGCCCGTCAGCGCACGCAATTCAAGCTCGCTGAACCCTGCCGCGCGTCTGGCCGGCAGATTGAACGGGCCGCGCAAGATCGGCGCCTTGTATTGCACCGTCAATCCGGCATACGTTGCCAGCGGATCCAGGCCGCGCTCGTCGCACAGCACTTTGTACCAGCGATTGCCTATGGCCACGTGGCCGATTTCATCCCGCAGGATGACGTCCAGTATTTCTGCTGCCGCCTGATCTCCGGCCTGCGCCAGCTTGGCGCGCGTGCGCGGCGTGGCATCGAGTCCGCGCGCTTCCAGCGTGCGCGGCACCAGCGCCATGCGCGCCAGGATATCGCCGTTGGTTTTATCGGCCATTTCCCACATGCTGTCATGCGCCGGAAAGTCGCCGTATTGATAGCCCAGCACCTGCAAATGCCCGGACAGCAGCGAAAAATGCAGGGCTTCCTCGCCTGCTACCTGCAACCAATCTGCATAGTAAGCCTCTGGCATTCCGGCAAAACGCCACACGGCATCCAGCGCAAGGTTGATTGCATTGAATTCGATATGCGTAAGCGCATGGATCATCGCCGCACGTCCTTCCACCGTGAGCATCGATCTGTGCTTTACAAACTTGGGGGAAATCAGTTCCGGCAAGGCAGGACGGCCCGGTATCGGCTGTTGCGGGATCAGGTTTACATCCACATCCAGCGCCAGTGCACCCGCCTGCCAAAGCTCGCTCATCGCCATCACGCCGTCCGCCTTGCGGCGCGGATCGGTCTCGCCAGCCCAGTGCAATGCCTGTGCACGCAATTCAGTGATGTCGCAGGAAACAGGAGTAGGGATAGGGCTATTCATCCGAGTAACGTAAAATAATGCCTTTGCAAGCTGGGGATCCGCCGACATGCATGCCGTCAGCGGGCGGGTCTTTCAATTCAGGCATTCGGCCCCATTTGTATCGATTGATTTGATTCTGTATTGCGGCCGGATCGGCAACCATCCATTTTACTGAACTCATGGCTATCTACCAATTAGGCGAGCACATTCCTGATATCGCAGCATCTGCCTACGTTACCGATACGGCAACGGTCGTCGGGCGCGTCACGATCAAGGCCAATTCCAGCGTCTGGTTCCAGGTCACCGTGCGCGGCGACAATGAAGACATCACGATAGGTGAAAACTGCAACCTGCAGGACGGCGCCGTGTTGCATGCCGACCCCGGTTTTCCACTGACGCTGGCCGACAATGTGAGTATCGGCCACCAGGCGATGATACATGGTTGCACGATAGGCGAAGGCTCATTGATAGGCATACAGGCGATCATCCTGAATGGCGCCAAGATAGGCAAGAATTGCCTGGTCGGCGCCGGTGCGCTGGTCACCGAAGGCAAGGAATTCCCGGACAACTCGCTGATCATAGGCGCGCCCGCCAAGGCCGTCCGCAGCTTGAATGAAAGCGACATCGCCAGGCTGCAGCACATCGCCGACAGTTATGTCACGCGCAGCCGCGAATTTAAAAATACCTTGAAGAAAATAGGATAAGCATGGCTGACACACTACAAAAATTCATGTTCGAAGACGCCACGGTGCGCGGCGAACTGGTGGATATTTCCGAGACATGGAAGCATGTGCAGGGACGACGCGATTATCCGAAGGCGGTCAAGACTGCTCTCGGCGAAATGCTGTCGGCAGCCGCGCTGCTATCCGCCAACCTGAAATTCAACGGCGCCATCATCATGCAGATTTATGGCGATGGCCCGGTGCGCCTGCTGGTGGTTGAATGCGATTCTGACCTGAACCTGCGCGCCACGGCCAAAGTGAGCGAGCATGCCGTCATCAGCGACGACGCGACTTTGCCGCAGCTGGTCAACGTCAAGGGTGAAGGCCGCTTCATCATCACGCTGGACCCGAAGGATAAATTGCCCGGCCAGCAGGCGTATCAGGGCATCGTGCCGCTGGACGGCGATACGGTGGCGACCGTCATTGAAAACTACATGCTGCGTTCGGAACAGCTCGATACCAAACTGTGGCTGGCCGCCGACGACAATGTGGCGCGCGGCTTGCTGCTGCAGAAGCTGCCGCACGAGGGCGGCATCACAATCTCCGGCGACAGCGATCTGGCAACATGGGATCGCGCAGTGATGCTGGGATCCACGCTGAGTCAGGAAGAATTGCTGGCAACCGATAGCGAGACCCTGATGCGACGCCTGTTTTGGGAAGAAACGATACGCGTATTCGAGCCGCAGCATCCGAATTTCCTGTGCACGTGCACCCGTGAAAAGGTTGGATCCATGCTGAAAATGCTGGGCCAGGCCGAAGTGGATTCTGCACTGGTGGAATTAGGCAAGCTCGCAGTCGATTGCGATTTCTGCGGCCAGCACTATGCTTTCGATCCGGTGGATTGCGCACAGCTGTTTGCCACGGAAGCAGCCGTCGAAACGCTGATAGCGGCCAGTCCGCTCAAGCATTGAGCATTGAGCTGAGGTTGCGTGCGCTTGCAGGTACGCGCAGCCTAGTGCTTTTCCTTGATCACCGGCGGTGGGAGTGGGATAGAAACGAAAGAGGATTTCTTGTTCGGATCCAGCACCTGAACAAAGATTTCGTTTTCCTTGATCATGCCGAGTTCATAGCGTGCGCGCTCTTCGACCGCGCCGGTACCTTCCTTCAAATCCTGCACCTCGGAATTAAGCTTCGCATTGCGCGCTCTTAATTCGTCATTTTTCTTTTGTGCAGTGATCACTTGCTGGTCCAGATCCCATACGCGCAGCCAGCCCCCCTTGCCCAGCCACAGCGGGAACTGAATCAGGATTACCAGCGCTGCAAGACAGAGGATGATCAGGCGCATCGGACATTTACAAGGCAAATCCGGTCAGGCAGCGATGCCGCATGACCGGATAGTGATTACTTCAAATTGTAAAACGCATTGCGGCCAGGGTAGCTGGCAATATCGCCCAGGTCTTCTTCTATGCGCAGCAACTGGTTGTACTTTGCCATGCGATCCGAACGCGACATCGAGCCGGTCTTGATCTGCAGCGAGTTGGTACCCACGGCGATATCGGCTATCGTCGAATCCTCGGTTTCACCGGAGCGATGCGAGATCACGGCAGTGTAGCCGGCACGCTTGGCCATTTCAATCGCGGCAAACGTTTCGGTCAGCGTACCGATCTGGTTGATCTTGATCAGGATCGAATTGGCGATATTTTTCTGTATGCCTTCGCGCAGGATCTTGGTATTGGTCACGAATAGATCGTCGCCGACCAACTGGACTTTCTTGCCCAGTGCACGCGTCAATGTGTCCCAGCCTTCCCAATCGTTTTCAGCCATGCCGTCTTCGATCGAAATGATAGGGTACTTGTCGCACCACGTGCCCAGCAGATTGGTGAAGTCGCTGCTCGACAGCGTCAAGCCTTCGCCGTGCAGCTGGTATTTGCCATCCTTGTAGAATTCGCTGGCAGCGCAATCCAGACCCAGTGCGATTTGCGTGCCTGGCTCGTAGCCGGCTTGCTCGATCGCCTGCAGGATCAGCTTGATCGCTGCTTCATGGTTTTCAACTGAAGGAGCAAAGCCGCCTTCATCGCCGACTGAAGTAGGCAAACCCTTGTCGTTGATGATTTTTTTCAGTGTGTGGAACACTTCTGCGCCGTAGCGTATCGCTTCGCGGAAGCTGGGTGCGCCAACCGGGATGATCATGAATTCTTGCAGATCAAGATTGTTGTTCGCGTGTGCACCGCCGTTGATGACGTTCATCATCGGCACTGGCATTTGCATCGCGCCCGAACCGCCAAAATAGCGATACAAAGGCAGGCCGGATTCTTCGGCGGCGGCCTTGGCCACTGCCATAGACACGGCCAGCGTGGCGTTCGCGCCCAGACGTGCCTTGTTTTCGGTACCGTCGAGATCGATCAGGGTACGATCGAGAAAGGCTTGTTCATTTGCGTCCAGGCCCATGATCGCTTCGGAGATTTCGGTATTGATGTGTTCGCAGGCTTTCAACACGCCTTTGCCGAAATAGCGGCTCTTGTCGCCATCGCGCAATTCGATTGCTTCGCGCGAACCGGTAGATGCACCTGACGGTACCGATGCGCGGCCCATCACGCCGGATTCCAGCAACACGTCGCACTCAACGGTAGGATTGCCGCGTGAATCGATAATTTCACGGCCTATGATGTCAACAATTGCACTCATCTATTTCTCCCTAATCAGTAAAATTCTTAATCGCGTTCTTGAGAGGATGGCAAACGGATCAGGCTGCGCCCGATCCATGCGCTACCGTCATGCCACTTTTTTTTCTGCCTCGTGTTTGTGCGCAAGCGCCGCCTTGATGAACGAGATGAACAATGGATGTCCATCGCGCGGCGTAGACTTGAACTCAGGATGATATTGCACGCCTACATACCATGGGTGTGCATTCTTGCCGGTGCGTGGCAATTCCATGATTTCGCACAGCGATTCAGTTGGCGTACGGGCAGACACGATCAGGCCGGCATCTTCAACACGGCTCAGATAATGGTTGTTTGCTTCATAGCGATGACGATGGCGCTCGGTGACTTCGGCGCCATAAATTTCAGCTGCCAGCGTACCCGGTTTGACGGCGCAGGTTTGCGCACCCAGGCGCATGGTGCCGCCCAGATCGGAGTTTTCATCGCGACGCTCTACCTTGCCGTCATGGTTTTGCCATTCATTGATCAAGGCCACCACCGGCTGCTCGGTATCCGGCTCGAACTCGGTGGAATTCGACTTGGTCAAGCCGGCCATGTTGCGTGCATATTCGATCAGTGCGACTTGCATGCCGAGGCAGATGCCCAGGTAGGGAATCTTGTGTTCGCGGGCAAAGCGGGCTGAAGCAATCTTGCCTTCCACGCCGCGCTTGCCGAAACCGCCAGGCACCAGAATCGCGTCGTACTTGGCCAGGCATTCTGCGCCCTTGACTTCGATTTCTTCAGAATCCAGATACTCGATATGGACGCGGCTTTCGGTATGTATGCCGGCGTGACGCAAAGCCTCGGTCAGCGATTTGTACGATTCGGTCAAGTCGACATATTTGCCGACCATGCCGATGACGACGCTGTCTTTCGGATTTTCCAGCGCATAAACCAGCTTGGTCCATACGGAAAGGTCGGCGGGCTTGGGCGACAGCGCGAGCTTTTCGCAGACGATGCGATCCAGCCCCTGGTCAAACAGCATTTGCGGAATCTTGTAGATCGTATCCGCATCCCACACCGAGATCACCGCTTCTTCCGGCACATTGGAGAACAGCGAAATCTTCGCCCGCTCATCATCCGGGATGGGACGGTCGGCACGGCACAGCAGCGCATCCGGCGAAATGCCGATTTCGCGCAATTTCTGCACGCTGTGCTGGGTCGGCTTGGTTTTCAATTCACCGGCAGAAACCAGATACGGCACCAGTGTCAGATGGACGAAAGCGGCGGCATTGCGGCCCGCGCGCAAGCTCAGCTGGCGCGCAGCTTCGAGGAAAGGCAGCGATTCGATATCGCCAACCGTGCCGCCGATTTCCACCAGCGCCACGTCGTAACCTTCGGCGCCGCGATGGATGTAATCCTGGATTTCATTGGTGATGTGCGGGATGACTTGCACCGTCTTACCCAGATATTCGCCGCGTCTTTCCTTGCGGATGACGGATTCATAAATCTGGCCGGTCGTGAAGTTGTTCACCTTGTGCATTTTTGCACTGATGAAGCGCTCATAGTGACCGAGATCAAGATCGGTTTCGGCACCGTCTTCGGTCACGAAGACTTCACCATGCTGGAATGGGCTCATCGTGCCGGGATCGACGTTAATGTACGGATCCAGCTTGAGAAGAGTGACTTTGAGGCCGCGCGATTCGAGGATCGCAGCGAGAGAGGCGGCGGCTATCCCTTTACCCAGGGAAGACACAACGCCGCCAGTTACGAATACAAATTTGGTCATTACAGAAGGTGCCGAACGGCACATGCGGGAAATTCGAATTATACCCCAAACCCTTGCAGTTCTCCGACGTTTTCCAAGGATTTTAAACCGTGCTCATGCAGATAGTCACGGATGACCATGCGCACACCCCATCCCGCATTCCCTCTTGGAAACGCCGCTTGCCGGCTGCCAGCCCGTCCCGCTTGCGATGCTCTATAAAGGAAGATGATTTCCATCGCCGCGACACTCACCGTCCATACCAATAGCGCGCGTGCTCGGTGCGATATGCACTCACATCCATCGTGGCAGCAAAGCGCAGAGAGATGGCGCCCGTCTCATCCGTACGCCAGCGCGCAATGCCCAGCTCGCCGTAGCGCTCGTATATTTCCTTCTTCGGATGGCGATAACGGTTGCGGTAACCGACCTGGAACAAGGCCAGCTGCGGCTGCACCGCCTGCAGAAACGGCAGGGTCGACGAGGTGCCGCTGCCATGATGCGGCGCAAGCAGCACATTTGCCTGCAGTTTAGCGGCACTGCCCTGCACCAGTTCCGCTTCCTGTACCGCTTCTATATCGCCGGCCAGCAATATCGCATGCGCGCCCGCTGTCACCTTCAGGGTGCAGCTGCGTGCATTCGGTTTCCATTTTTCACTTTCGTAACTGCCGGCTGCCGGATGCAGCAATTCGAACTCGACGCCCTCCCATTTCCATGATTGACCGCCTGTGCAGCGCTGATGCCGCGGGCCGGCAATCACGATAGGATGTTCAGGCGGCAGCGAGGACGATATCCAGCCCACCTTGATTTCCTTTAGGATCGACAGCGCGCCACCGGCATGGTCCATGTCGCTGTGCGTAATCATCACGCCATCGAGCGCCGTAATGCCGCGCGCGCGCAGGTAAGGCAGGATCACGCGATTGCCGCCATCGGACTCCGGCGAATATGCCGGGCCGGTATCGTACAGAAAGCGATGTTTTTCGGTTTCTATCAACAGCGCCATCCCCTGCCCCACGTCAAACGCGGTGACCCACATTTCGCCGGCACGCGGATGCGTGGGCGCATTCAGCACCAGCGGCAGCCATGCGCAAAGACCGAGGTAACGCGCCGGCCAGCCGCGCGGCGCCAGCATCCAGAGCGTGCCGACCAGCGCTGCGGCAAACATCCACCAGTCTGGAACGGGCGCCGTCCACACGGCCAGTGGAAAAGCGCTCAACCAGGTCAATAGTTGCGCCAGTTGCGCGACCAGCAAATGCGCCAGGCTTAGGCACCATGCCGACAGCGGCGCCGGCAACACACTGCCGACCAGGGCCAGCGGCGTCACCAGCAAACTGATGAGGGGTATCGCAATCGCGTTGGCCAGCGGACTGATCAGCGAGGTTTGGCCAAACAGCAAAATCGTCAGCGGCACCAGGCCCAGCGTCACTGCATACTGCGTCAACGTGGCATTCTTCAGCGCGGTACGCCAGCGTGGCTGCGCGGCATGCCCGGAGACAGCTTCATTTTCATCCGCAGTTGCACGGCCGATTGCATCAGCGCGTCCTACGCTCACATACAGGATCACCGCGACGGCGCCGAATGAAAGCCAGAACCCCGGCCCCAGCACCGCCCACGGATCCAGCACGACCACCACGCCCAGAGCCAGGCACAGCACATGCGTGATGCTGGTAATGCGCCCACACCACAAGGCCACCACCACCACGGCAAGCATCGTCAGCGTACGCTGCGCCGGCACACCGGAGCCGGCCAGCAATACATAGATCAGGGCCGCCAGCATCCCGGCCAGGGCGGCCGCTTTTTGCGCTGGCAGGAGCAGCGGCAAGCGGGCCGAAGTAAAGAAAGATCTACGCCACAATGCAAGTGTTAACCCGGCGAACAAGGCAGCCACCATCGTGATGTGCAAGCCTGAAATCGAAATCAGGTGCGCGACACCGGTGCGATTGAAAACAGTCCAGTCAGCCTGACTGACGGCGCGCTGGTCGCCGACCACCAGCGCCACGATCACGCCTGCGTAAGGCTGGTCGCGCAAGGCCGTTTGTATACGCGCACGCAACCAGCCGCGACTACGCTCGACGACATTGTTGAAACTGAAAACAAAACTATCCA
>NZ_JAUSME010000313.1 GCF_030645555.1 Herminiimonas sp. | reverse complement strand
CCGGAAATGGTGCGGCTGTGGTTGAGCGGGATCGATATGGTGTACGGCGTCATCAGCGACCGTAGTAACGAATCGCGCCTCAAGCGCTGGGGCACCGGCATGTTTTACCATTTGATGGAATCCGGTGCGCCGATCACGATCCCGCGCAATGCCGGCGATTTTCGCCTGATGGACCGCAAGGTGGTTAACGCCCTTCGCCAGCTGCCGGAACGTAATCGCTTCATGAAGGGGCTGTATGCATGGGTAGGCTTCAGCAGCATTGCGCTGCCTTTCGTGCCGAACGAGCGCGCCACTGGCATTTCCAGTTTTAGCTATCGCAGCCTGAGCCGGCTGGCGCTGGCCGGCGTGACGGCGTTCACGACTCTGCCTTTGCGCATATGGAGCGCAGTCGGAGTCCTGATTTCCATCGGCGCCATCCTGTATGCATTCTGGATAGCCGGTGAATCCATCTTCTTCGGCAATGACGTGCCGGGCTGGTCAACGCTGGCGGCAGGCTTGATGTTCTTCTCCGGCATACAGTTGATTTCTATAGGCGTGCTGGGCGAATATATGGGACGCGTCTATGACGAAGTCAAAAAGCGTCCGCTGTACCTGGTTGCACACGATATCGATAACGGCCCGCTGACAACTGCAGACAAAGATACGCATGCGCCTGATTGAACTGTTGCGCGTGCTGCGCTTTGGCATCGTCGGCCTGGCTGCTGCAGCAGTGCATTACTGGGTTGTGATTGCGCTGGTAGAGCTGCTGCACATCGCCCCCTTGCAAGCGAATGCAGGCGGCTTCATTGTCGCATTCTGGGTCAGTTATTTTGGCCACCGGCACTGGACATTTTCCGATGCGGTGGCCACGCATGCGCAGGGTGCGTCTCCATCCTTCCTGCGTTTCCTGCTGGTCGCGGTGCTCGGATTCTGCATGAATGAATTGCTGTTTTACCTGTTGCTGCGTTATGCCGGCTGGCCGTATTACCTGGCCCTGGCGGTCGTGGTTTTCACCGTGGCTGTCATGACGTATGTACTGAGCCGTTTATGGGCCTTCCGCCACGCTGCACACTGATGAACAATCCCATGACACCGATCGCACTTTGCTCAGACGATTACGCGCAGAATCCCGGCATCGATGCCGGCATACGCCATTTGCTGGAGTTGGGGCGCTTGACGGCGGTCAGTTGCTTCAGCACCTCGCCGAGTTGGTTGTCGACGTCGGCCCCGGCCTTGCAAGCCTATCGCGGCCAAGCTGATATCGGCCTGCATTTCAATCTGACTGAAGGTTTCGGTCATGCCGGCCCCAGCCTGCATGCAGTGATTTTGCGCAGCCTGTTGCGCGGCCTGGATCTGCAAAAAGTGGAGCAGGAACTGGAGCGGCAACTCGATGCATTTGAAGCCGGCTGGGGCCAGCCGCCAGACTTCATCGATGGCCATCAGCATGTGCATCAATTGCCGGGCGTGCGCCAAGTATTGCTGAAAACGATACAGCGTCGTTATACCGGCCATCCTGTCTGGGTGCGCAATACGGTGCCGGCAAATCCGGCGTGGCGCGGCAAGCCGCAGATACTCAAATACTTGGGCGGCCAGTCGCTGGCGGCTGATTTGCAGGCGGCCGGCATCATCAGCAATCATGGCTTCGCCGGCGTGTATGGCTTTGACCGGGCAGACTATGCTGCCTGCTTCCAGGTCTGGCTGGATGCTGCACAACCCGGCATGCTGATCATGTGCCATCCGGCGACCGAGGCTTATCCGGATGATGAGATTGCGCAGCAAAGGGTAGTCGAATACCGTTACTTCACATCTGAAAAATTCACAGGGATGCTTGCCGCTGCGCAGCTCAGGCTGGAGCGTTTGTCGATACAGATGATTTAATTTAATTTTTGCTGCATTGCGACAATTGGATTAAGGTCATTTACTATGTATGTGTACTGCGGGGAAACCGTGGCATGTGCAGTTGATCAAGAATGCACCCAGGCTTAAAGCTTCATTCAACGTAATCGACGCGACCAAGTGGATCAATGAAGACTGACAAGTTGTATCTGCGTATCCATGTCACGCAGATACAGAAAATTCTACCCCTCATGGTTGCAGCTGTGCTGGCACTGGCAGGCTGTGCCTCGATGGCGCCACCCTATGCAGCTCCGGCGCTGCCGGTGGCGGCGCATTATCCGAACGAGCTTAATCAGGATGGTGCTGCTGCAGCGGCGATGGGCTGGCGCGACTACTTTACCGATGTCCGCCTGCAGGACTTGATAGCGCAGGCACTGGAAAATAACCGCGACTTGCGCATGGCCGTGTTGCGGGTAGAGGAAGCGCGCGCTGCCTACGGCATACAGCGCGCCGAACAATTTCCCACCATTGCCGCCCAGGCCGGCAGCGAACGCGCGCATGTGCCCGCCGACCTCAGCCTGACGGGCAAGCCGGCACTGAGCAGCCAGTACCAGGTGAGCCTGGGCCTGGCCAGTTGGGAAATCGACTTCTGGGGGCGGGTGCGCAGCCTGCGCGATGCTGCGCTGGAAAACTACCTGGCTAGCGATGAAGCGCGCCGTGCAGTGACGATCAGTTTGGTCGCGCAGGTGGCCAACAGCTATCTGGCGCTATGCGAACTTGACGAGCGCATCGCATTGGCGCGGCTGACGATAGCCAGCCGGGAAGAAAGCTTGCGCATCTTCACGCGCCGGGTCGAGGTCGGCTCGACTTCGCGCCTGAACCTGACGCAGGTGCAGACGCTGTTGAATCAGGCCCAGGCGCTGGGTGCGCAGCTGGAGCAGGCGCGTGCCGTGCAGGCAAATGCACTGACCTTGCTGGCAGGCGTCACGCTGCAGCTTCCAGCCACCAGCGGCCGTCTGGATGAACGGCAGATGCTGTTGCCGCTGCAGCCAGGCTTGCCATCGGACTTGCTGATACGCCGTCCCGACATCGTCGCAGCAGAGCGCCAGTTGAAGGCGGCAAATGCCCAGATCGGCGCTGCGCGTGCGGCATTCTTCCCGCGCATCGCATTGACCGGATCGTTCGGCACTGCCAGTGCCGAGCTCGATGGCTTGTTCGCTGCCGGCAGCCGCGCCTGGACTTTCGCACCCAGTATTACACTGCCGCTTTTCGACGCTGGACGCCGCAGCAACAACCTCAGCCTAGCTGAGGCGCGGCGCGATCTTGCAGTGGCAAATTATGAAAAAACCATACAGGCAGCTTTCCGCGACGTTGCCGATGCACTGGCAGCGCGTCAGTGGCTGGCGCAACAACTACTCATCGCCCAGGCGGCGCTGACGACGCAGACCGAGCGCGCGCGGCTGTCGCAGCTGCGTTATGACAATGGCGCCGCCGCCTATCTGGACGTGCTGGATGCGCAGCGCGACTTGCTGGTCGCCGAGCAGCAGCTGGTGCAGATACGCCGTGCGTTATTGTCCAGCCAGGTCAGCCTGTATGCAGCATTGGGTGGCGGTGCACTGGACGTCGCCGCCACTGATGCCACTGGCGCTGCTTCCACCCGCCATATTCCTTCAGCAGACAAGCACCTCACACCATGAATATCTCTTACAAAAAACAGCTGATTCCGATCGCCATCGTAGTTGTTGCCGTAGTCGCAGCCTCCTACGCCTGGTTCACCTTGCGTGACAACGGCCCCGGTGCCGGCTTCATCAGCGGCAATGGCCGCATCGAGGCGACTGAAGTGGATGTGTCAGCCAAACTCGGCGGGCGCGTGCTGGACATACTGGTCAAGGAGGGTGACTTTGTCAGCGCCGGTCAGCCACTGGCGCACATGCAGATAGACACCCTTACCGCCATGTATGACGAAGCGCGCGCAAGGCAGCAGCAAGCAGTGGCTGCGATTGCCAGTGCCGAAGCGCTGGTGGCAATGCGCCAGAGCGACAAGCAGGCGGCGCAGGCATTGGTGGCGCAGCGCCAGAGCGAACTCGATGCAGCCCAGCGCCGCCTGACGCGCTCGCAGACGCTGGCGCAGGAAGGCGCTTCGTCGCAGCAGGAACTCGACGACGACCGGGCCCGCGAGCGCAGCGTGCAGGCGGCGTTGGTGGCTGCCAGGGCGCAGGTTGAGGCGGCGCAGTCTGCCATCAACGCAGCGCACACTCAGGTGGCGGGCGCGCGCGCCACTGCCGTTGCTGCCGAGGCTTCGGTGGCACGCGTACAGGCCGATATCAATGACAGTGCGCTGACTGCGCCGCGCAGCGGCCGCGTGCAGTACCGGATTGCGCAAGCCGGCGAAGTGGTCGGTGCCGGCGGCAAGGTGTTGAATCTGGTCGACCTGTCGGATGTGTATATGGTTTTTTTTGTTCCTGAAACCATCGCCGGCAAGCTGGCACTGGGTAGTGAAGTGCACATCGTGCTCGACGCCGCGCCACAGTATGTGATTCCAGCCAGGCTGTCATTTGTGGCCAGCACCGCCCAGTTCACGCCGAAGACTGTGGAAACTGCCAGCGAACGGCAAAAGCTGATGTTCCGCGTCAGGGCGCAGATAGACCGCGAGCTGCTGCAAAAACATGTGAAGCTGGTCAAGACCGGCTTGCCAGGCGTGGCCTGGCTCAAGCTCGATGCCCAGGCTGCATGGCCGGCCGAGCTGGCCGTCAAGTTGCCGGAGTAAGACATGCCTGATGCGCCGCTTCCGGTAGTCCGGCTGACCGACATCAGTCTGCGCTATGGCAAGACGGTAGCGCTGGCGGGCATCAGCCTCGACATCCCGGCGCAACGCATGGTGGGTTTGATAGGGCCGGATGGCGTCGGCAAGTCCAGCCTGCTGGCGCTGGTGGCAGGCGCACGCAAAATGCAGCAAGGCAGTGCCGAAGTACTGGGCGGCGACATGCGCAGCAAGCGCCACCGCGACGCAGTGTGTCCGCGCATCGCTTACATGCCACAGGGTCTGGGCAAGAATTTGTATCCGACCTTGTCGGTCGAAGAAAACCTGCAATTCTTTGCGCGCCTGTTTGGCCACGATGCCGCCGAGCGCCGTCTGCGCATCGACAGCCTGACGCGCAGCACCGGCCTGTTTCCTTTCCTGACGCGCCCGGCCGGGAAATTATCCGGCGGCATGAAACAAAAACTGGGTTTGTGCTGCGCGCTGATCCATGATCCGGATTTGCTGATACTCGATGAGCCGACCACTGGCGTCGATCCGCTGGCCCGTTCGCAGTTCTGGGACTTGATCGCCCGCATACGCCGCGCCCGCCCGCAGATGAGCGTGATTGTGGCCACTGCTTACATGGATGAGGCGCAGCGTTTCGACTGGCTGGTGGCGATGGACGAGGGCCAGGTGCTGGCTACCGGTGCGCCGCAGGAATTGCTGGCACAGACGGGCAGCGCCAGTCTGGAAGCGGCGTTCATCGCGTTGCTGCCGGAAGAAAAGAAGCGCGGCCACCAGGCAATAGTGATCCAGCCGCTGGCGCTGGGAGAGGATGCCGAGATCGCCATCGAGGCGCGTGACCTGACGATGCGTTTCGGCGATTTCACCGCAGTCGATCACGTCAACTTCCGTATCCGGCGTGGCGAGATATTCGGCTTCCTGGGCTCCAACGGCTGCGGCAAGACCACCACTATGAAAGTGCTGACCGGCTTGCTGCCGGCAAGCGAGGGGCAGGCCTGGCTGTTTGGTCACGAAGTCGATCCGCACGATATCGCCACGCGGCGCCGCGTCGGCTACATGTCACAGTCGTTTTCACTGTATTCCGAACTCAGCGTCATGCAAAACCTGGTGCTGCATGCGCGCCTGTTCAACGTGCCGGAGGCCGAGGTTGCGGCGCGGGTGCAGCAGATGTTGACGCGTTTCGGGCTCGAGCAGGAACTCGATGAATTGCCGAACAAGCTGCCGCTGGGCATGCGCCAGCGCTTGTCGCTGGCAGTGGCGATGGTGCATGGGCCGGAACTGCTGATCCTTGATGAACCGACTTCGGGCGTCGACCCGGTGGCGCGCGATAACTTCTGGCGCCTGTTGATCGAGTTGTCGCGCCGCGACCGCGTGACGATCTTCATTTCCACCCACTTCATGAATGAAGCCGAGCGCTGCGACCGCATCTCGCTCATGCATGCGGGCAAGGTGCTGGTCAGCGATACGCCGGCACAACTGGTCGCGCAGCGTCAGGTCGATACACTGGAGCAGGCTTTCATCGCCTATCTGGAAGATGCTACCGGCGTAGTGGCTGCTGCAAAAGATGAAACTGATATTGCGACGGAAACTGGCACGGCAGTAGTAAGTGCAGAAGACAGTGCAGCACATCATGCTGCAGTACGCCCGCACCGTCGTTTCAGCATAGGCCGCACCCTCAGCTACATGTGGCGCGAGACGCTGGAACTCAGGCGCGATCCGGTGCGTGCGACGCTGGCGCTGCTAGGCACGACACTGCTGATGTTCATCATCGGTTATGGGATGAACATGGATGTCGACAACCTGACGTATGCGGTGCTGGATCAGGATCAAACCACTGTGAGCCAGAATTACACGCTCAATCTCGCCGGTTCGCGCTATTTCATCGAAAAACCGCCGGTCCGCAACCATGCAGAGCTGGACCGGCGCATGCGCAATGGCGAATTGTCGCTGGTCATAGAAATTCCATCCGGCTTTGCCCGCGACTTGAAGCGCGGTCATGGCGCACAGGTCGCCGCCTGGGTCGATGGCGCGATGCCGGCGCGCGCGGAAACCGTGCGCGGTTATGTGCAGGCTATGCATGCGCTGTGGCTGGTCGACATGGCGCAACACCGGCTCGGCGTGGCGCTGCCGGTGGCCAGCCAGATGGAAACCCGCTTTCGCTACAATCCCGATGTGAAAAGCCTGATGGCGATGGTGCCGGCCGTGATCCCGATGCTGCTGATGATGATCCCGGCGATGCTGACGGCGCTGTCGGTCGTGCGCGAAAAGGAGCTGGGCTCCATCATCAACCTGTATGTCACGCCGGTCACACGCACCGAGTTCCTGCTGGGTAAACAGCTGCCTTACATCGCGCTGGCGATGTTCAATTTCCTGATCTTGACGCTGCTATCGGTGACTGTCTTTGGCGTGCCGCTGAAGGGTAATTTCATCACGCTGCGCTTGCTGCATTGTTCTTCGTGATTTCTTCCACCGGCATGGGCTTGCTGGCTTCGACCTTCACGAAGAGCCAGATTTCTGCGATGTTCGTCACGATGATA
>NZ_JAUSME010000303.1 GCF_030645555.1 Herminiimonas sp. | reverse complement strand
AAATGCCAGCAGGCAGTCGAGCGCACAGGCGCGATCCATACGCAGCATTACCCTAACGAGGAATCATCATGTATTCATGGCTGTTACCTGCCGTCAAGGCCATATTGCCGCATGTAGGCAGCATCATTGATGCCGCCTTGCCGGCATTCAAGAGCCGTAAGGTCGACGAGAATGTGGCGACGCAGGACTCATTGTTGCAACAGCAGATTACCGAACTGCAGGAAGTGGCATCGCACAATGCAATCCACATCAAGGATCTGGCCGAGCAATTGAAGAAAATGGTGCTCACGCTGGAGCAGGATGCGCTGGCTCAGCAGCGGCGCTACCGGCGTCTGGCTATCCTGTCGTGGATGGCGCTGGCATGGGCGCTGCTGGCAATCGGACTGTGGTGCTTGGGCGCCAATTAGCATGCTGAAGGGGGCGGGTTGCGCCGCCAGCGCCCTTAGGCCAGCAAATCAGGGATGAACTTCTGTTAACGAGTCCTGTCAGTAATAGGGTGTGCATCGTCAATCGATTTGGTTGGCGGCATCAATTCCCGTGCGAACACTTCGTTTCGGTTTTTTATTATTGAACAAGGAGTTGCTTTGATAAAACTACGTACAATTCTCGCCGGCACGGCAGTCGCCATGTTTTCCCAGTTTGCTGTAGCCCAGGCCACGGCGCCAGCTACCATTATGGTGCCCGCAGCATCTGCACCTGCCAATCCTAACGATCCAGCCTATACCGACCAATCGCGTTTGAATCAAAGCAACGATCCATACGTGAAAAAACGCGTCGCTACGAAGAAAGCGACAACTGAATACAAGGCTGACAAAAAAGCCGCCAAGCAGGAATACAAGCAGGAAAAAGCCGAGGCAAAAGCTGAAATGCGCGATGCGAAGAAAGATGCAAAAGACACGCGCGCAATGGAATTGAAAAGCATGCCGCCAGCCGTTGATCCTGCCGCACCCGTGATGAAAAAGTAATACGCTGCAACTGAATGCAGGGCGAGATCGCGCAAGCGGTCTCGCCCTGTCTCGTTTGGGCCAGCCAATTCCGACTTGCGCCCATGCGCCGGCAAGATCGTGGCTCATTTTCGGCACAGGGAAAATGCCGAATCAATCTCGTTTAATACTGTACATTTGTACAGTAAATGCTATGCTTGCCTGCATCGCACTTTCAGCCAGCCAGTTTTTTATGTCGACACGATCCCGCCAGATCGCCCACCTTGATATGGATGCTTTTTACGCTTCGGTGGAGCTGCTGCGCTATCCTGAATTGCGTGGTCAGCCAGTCGTCATCGGCGGCGGCTCGGCGCATGCGCCTGAACTGATGGCCGATGGCAGCCACCGTTATGCGCGCCTGCGTAACTATGCCGGGCGCGGCGTCGTGACGACTTCGACTTATGAAGCGCGCGCACTGGGCGTGTTTTCCGGCATGGGCTTGATGAAGGTGGCGCAGCTGGCGCCGGATGCGATCCTGTTACCTACCGATTTCAATTCCTACCGGCATTACTCCCGGTTATTCAAAACGGCAGTCACCAGCATCACGCCGAACATCGAAGATCGCGGCATAGATGAAATCTATATTGACCTCAATGAGCACGATGGCGCTATCGATGTGCTGGCGCAAGCCATCAAGGATGCGGTCCATGCCGCTACCGGATTGTCCTGTTCGATAGGCGTGGCGCCCAACAAGCTGCTCGCGAAGATATGCTCGGATCTGGAAAAGCCGGATGGCTTGACGATCTTGTCTGCCGCCGATATTCCGCTGCGCATCTGGCCGCTGTCGGTGAAAAAAATCAATGGCATAGGGCCGAAGGCGGCGCAGAAGCTGGCCACGCTGGGCATATACACGATAGAAGAACTGGCCGCCTGCGACCCTGCGGTGCTGCAGGAAAATTTCGGCCGTGTCTACAGCGCATGGCTGACGCGCGTCGCCTACGGCATCGATGAGCGGCAAGTGGCGACGCGTTCGGAACCGAAATCGATCAGCCGCGAAGCCACTTTCGAGCGCGACCTGCATGCCAGGCGGGACCGCAATGAATTGACTGGATTGTTTACCCGGCTGTGCGAGCGCGTGGCGGATGATTTGCAGCGCAAGGACTATAGCGGCCGCACGATAGGCATCAAGCTGCGTTATGCAGATTTCAGCACCGTGACGCGCGATCTGACCTTGCCGGAGGCGACGGATAATGCGGGCGTCATCCGGCAGGCGGCCGGCGAATGCCTGCGCCGCGTGCCGCTGGATAAACGGCTGCGCCTGCTCGGCGTGCGCATTACTTCATTGTGCAAAAAAGGGGAAGAGACGCCGGCGCCGGTTGCGCAGGGCGAGCTGTTTGGCGCCTAGCGCCAAACGCATTACTTGTTGTCTTCTGCTTCCTTGGCGCCAGTCTGCCCGTAAAACTGCACGCCCATCGCGATGCGCTTACGTCCGCTTTCGCGCCTGTGCTTGTTGGTGTCGCGCAGCGAATAGACGCAACCGCAATATTCCTGCTGGTAGAAATTCTCGCGCTTGGAAATTTCTATCATGCGCGCCGAGCCGCCTTTTTTGCGCCAGTTGTATTCCCAGTACAGCATGTCCGGGTATTTGGCTGCCGCGCGTACGCCGCAATCGTTGATCTGGTTCATATCCTTCCAGCGCGAAATGCCGAGCGAACTGCTGATCACCGGGAAGCCGTGTTCATGCGCATACAGTGCGGTGCGCTCGAAGCGCATGTCGAAACACATCGTGCAGCGTATGCCGCGTTCGGGTGCATCTTCCATCCCCTTGGCGCGCTCGAACCAGTTGTCGGTATCGTAATCGGCATCGATGAAATCGATATTGTGCTTTTCCGCAAAACGTATGTTCTCGTCCTTGCGCAGCAGATATTCCTTTTCCGGATGGATGTTCGGATTGTAAAAGAAGATCGTGTAATCGATGCCGGAGGCCAGCATCGCTTCCATCACTTCGCCGGAACACGGCGCGCAGCAGGAATGCAGCAATACCTTGCCGGGTTTGCCTGGAAGAGGAATGGGGTCGCGTTTAAAGTCGGGTGTCGAATCGGTCATCTTGGCTCTCGCTTCGTGCTTGCCACAAGCGGCGCACTTGCATCTACATTGTCGTGCTGCAGCGCCGAAAGGCAAGGGAAAGCGAGCACTGAATTTGGGCAGGTCGCTATGGTAGCAGAAGCCGGGCGAGATAAATTCTCGCGGACTTGATCCTTGAATATAAGGGCGCACGCTCTGCATTTAACTTGTGGCTAAATTGGCAATAATGCGTGGTAAAAATGTAACGAGGAGCAATTAAATTGGCGCGATCATAGTTAATGAGAATTATTCTTTATTAGAATTGCGTAAAGTTCTTATCCATCCCGCATCAGCCAGCCAGCCGTCAGCCAGTGCATTTCCAAAGGAAATACTGTGCTGCATCGCAAAACCCTTGCGTTGGCCGTCGGCCTCGCCTGTCTCACCATGTCCTCCGCAGTCTTTGCCCAGCAGAGCGGCGCGCCGGTCAGCGCTGAAATCAAAATGGCCGAAACGCTGCCCGAAGTCCGGGTTACTGCCACCGTAGATGATAGTAGCGAGTCGACTCATTCATATGCAGCGCATGCGGTGACAGTAGGAAGCAAGATTCCGCAAACTCTGAAAGAAACGCCGCAATCCATCAGTGTGGTGACGCGTCAGCGGCTGGATGATCAAAACATTACCAAGATTGAAGATGTTCTCAAGCAAACCACGGGCGTCAACGTCACGCGTCTGGATGGGGCCGGTAATTTCAACACGATTCAAGCCCGCGGCTTCGATATCGGCAGCATCCAATTGGACGGTCTGGCCATCAGTCAAGGCGCCAATTATTCCACGGCGTTCGATACCGCAATTTACGATCGCATAGAAGTGCTGCGCGGTCCGGCCGGCCTGCTGCAAGGTGCGGGCGAGCCGGGCGGCACGATCAATCTGGTGCGCAAGCGCGCGCGTGCAGATTTGTCCGGTAGTGCGGGATTCATGCTGGGCTCGTCAGATACGCGCCGCGCGGAGTTTGATGTGACAAGCAAACTGGATGAGGCAGGCCGCATCCGGGGACGCATAGTCGGTGTGGTCGACAACCGTGAAAGCTTTGTCCACGCGGTGGAAAGCAAGAAATTTCTAGGGTACGGCACTGTAGAAATCGATTTGTCGTCAAGTACGACATTGTCGCTGGGCGCGACCCATCAAAAGACAGATTCTGTCGTCGATCAGGGGCTGCCAGCGATGGCAAATTACACTTTGCCGAACGTACCCCGCTCAACTTTTATCGGCAGTAAAAATAATGTTCAGGATATGGAAACGGATGATCTGTTTGCCGAATTGGAACATAAATTTGATAACGGTGGTCGTTTCAAATTTGCCGCGCGCCAGGTCGATCGCGGCATGATATACAAAGCCTTGCGGGCAAATGGTCTAGCGAACGTGGCGACCGGCGATGTCGCATATCAGACAGTAAACTTCCAGCAAGCCACCAAGAATCAAAATCTTGATGCCTATTATGCTGGTCCATTTGAGCTGGGCGGTCGCATCCACCAAATTTTGCTTGGCATCAATCACAGCACCGAGGATGCAAAAAGTCGCTCCATTTACGGGCCAACCGGCACGTTCAATATCTACAATCCGAACAATGACATTGCCTATCCGGCGCTGGATCTGGGTAACTATACAAGCGGCACGCAACAGACGCAGACAGGTATGTATGGGCAGGTGCAACTTAAGCCGTTTGATCGCTGGACCTTCTTGCTGGGCGGCCGCTTGGGACGCTGGGAAACACAGTCATTCAATCCGAGTACGGGAGTGATCAGTTCCACTGCCAAACCGGGTACGCAATTTACGCCATTGACGAGCGTTATCTATGCGCTGACCGATAATTCTTCGCTCTACGGCAGCTACGCTGAAACCTTTGTGGGGCAAACTGCGATAGACAAGAATGGCCGTCTTTTGTCGCCGCGGACCGGTTCCCAGATAGAACTGGGAGTAAAAAGCGAATGGCTGGACAAGCGCGTCAATAGCAGCATTGCCTTGTTCAGGATCATCGATAAAGATCGCGCGATCGAGGATACAAGCACTCCTCTCAACGCCAATGATTCGATAGCCGGCGGTAAAGTCAGGAGCGAGGGGCTGGAAGCGGAGGTGAGCGGTCAGATAGTGCCCGGCTGGGAGCTGATCGCTGGCTATGCCTATACTGCGACAAAATACCTGCAGGCGCCGATAGCCCAGGTGGGGCAGGCATTTTCTACGATCACACCGCGTCATAGCTTCAATCTTTGGACCAAACATAGCTGGACCAGCGGAACGTTCAATCGCTGGAGTCTGGCTGGTGGTTTGAAAGCGGTCAGCGATTTTTCATCAGGTACCGGCGCAACACGCGTCGTCGGTGATGGCTATACGACGGTGAGTGGACAAGTTGGCTACCAGATCGACAGTACAACCACGGCGAGCCTGACTATTAATAACTTGTTCGATAAAACATACTATGAAAAAGTCAGTAACTTCGGACGTCAAAACTTTTACGGCGAGCCGCGCTCTGTCATGCTGGCTGTCAAAAAGATGTTTTGATGAAGTAGTGACTTAGCCTGAGCAGCAGGAGACACAAAAAACCTCGGTGGACGGGACTCGCCTACGTGCCGCAGGCCGCGGAATCGCTTGCAGGCGAGTCCCTTCGAGTCCCGCCATGAGCCGCGCAGGCGGCTCATTCCAATCCGCAGATCGTCGGCTGCGCCGAAGGTGGAAGCGCAAACAAAAACGCCCGCTTGCGCGGGCGTTTTCTTGTTTTGGCGGAGTGGACGGGACTCGAACCCGCGACCCCCGGCGTGACAGGCCGGTATTCTAACCAACTGAACTACCACTCCATACTACTAAACTGATTCAGGTTGCTGCTTGACTGATTGGTGGGTGCTGACGGGGTCGAACC
>NZ_JAUSME010000282.1 GCF_030645555.1 Herminiimonas sp. | reverse complement strand
ATGCCGATTGCATCCGATACCGAACGCGTCAGGTCGAGGTCGAAACCAACCTTGGTGCCGTCCCTGTCCATGCTGGTCAGCAGGATTTCACCCGCACCCAGGTTTTCCATTTTCCTGGCCCACTCGACAGCATCGAGGCCGGTGGCCTTGCGGCCGCCATGCGTGAATACTTCCCAGCGTCCATCGGCTGCCTTCTTCGCATCTATCGCCACGACTATGCATTGCGAACCGTATTTTTTCGCAGCGTCAAACACCAGTTGCGGATTGCTGATGGCGGAGCTGTTGATGCCGACCTTGTCCGCGCCGGCATTGAGCAAGCGCCGCACATCATCGACTGCGCGCACGCCGCCGCCTACCGTTAATGGAATAAAAACTTGCGACGCCACCGCCTCGATGATGTCGAGGATCAGGTCGCGCCCGTCCGAGGTTGCGGTAATGTCGAGGAAGGTGATTTCATCCGCGCCCTGCGCGTCGTAGCGTTGCGCGATTTCAACCGGATCACCGGCGTCGCGCAACTCAAGGAAATTGACCCCCTTGACGACCCGCCCGGCAGTCACGTCGAGGCAGGGGATGATGCGTTTTGCCAGTGTCATTCGTTGGCTTCCGGCGCTACGCCACTCAGTTCGTCAGCCCGGTCCTGCGCCGAACGCAGGTCCAGCGTGCCTTCATAAATCGAGCGGCCGCAAATCACGCCTTCTATGCCTTCATCCTGCACGGCGCACAAGGCTTCGACATCCTTGACGTTATGCACGCCGCCGGATGCGATGACGGGGATCGTCATGCTTTGCGCCAGCTTCACGGTGGCTTCGATATTGACGCCGCCCATCATGCCGTCGCGGCCGATGTCGGTATAGATGATGGCTTCGCAGCCATAGTCTTCAAATTTTTTCGCCAGGTCTATCACTTCATGGCCGCTCAGCTTGCTCCAGCCATCGGTTGCGACCTTGCCATCCTTGGCATCGAGGCCGACGATGATCTGGCCCGGAAATGCGCTGCAGGCATCGTGCAAAAAGCCCGGATTCTTGACCGCAGCGGTACCGATGATGATGTAGCTCAAGCCATCGTCAAGATAGCGCTCTATCGTGTCGAGATCGCGGATGCCGCCACCGAGCTGCACCGGAATTTCTTCTATGCCATTCTTTTCCGCATACTCGCGCACCGCTTGCAGTATGGATTTGACCGCCGCTTCATTTTTCGGCTTGCCGGCAAATGCGCCGTTCAAGTCGACCAGATGCAGGCGACGTGCACCCTGCGCCAGCCAGTGGCGCGCCATTTCGGCTGGGTCTTCGGAGAATACGGTAGCCTGGTCCATATCGCCTTGCTTCAGGCGAACGCAGTGACCGTCTTTGAGATCGATGGCAGGTATGAGCAGCATGGATACGTTAGAAGTGTGAAGTTTTAATTAAGAAAGAAATCGCTATGAGCAAGTTGCTTACGGATTCCAGTGGACAAAGTTTTTATACAGTTGCAAGCCGGCAATAGCACTTTTTTCCGGATGGAACTGGGTCGCAAAAATATTATCACGTGCAATCGCGCTGCAGAATAATGAACCGTACAGTGTTTCGCCGGCAATATGCGCGCGATTCGCTGGAACGGCGTAATAACTATGCACGAAATAAAAATAGCTGTCGTCGGCAATACCATCCCACAACGGGTGTGACAGGGATTGGTGCACGCGGTTCCAGCCCATCTGCGGCACTTTGTAGCGCGAACCATCTTCCTGCAGCTGATTATCCAGGCGGAATTTGACGACCTTGCCGGGGAATAAGCCCAGGCCGGCGGTATCGCCTTCTTCGCTCCAGTCGAACATCAGTTGCTCGCCGACGCAGACGCCAAACAAGGGCTTGCTGCGCGCAGCTTCGAGCAAGGCGGCCTGCAAACCAGATTCCTGCAGCGAACGCATGCAATCGGGAATCGCGCCCTGCCCCGGCAACACCAGACGGTCTGCGGCGCGTATATCGGCAACGTCGCCCGAAATGCGGACATCCGCTTCCGGCGCGACCTTGCGCAAGGCTTGCGCGACCGAACGCAAATTGCCCATGCCGTAATCCACTACTACTATTTTGTTCATACCGGTGATTCAGACTTCAGTGAAGTGAAACTTACTTGCAAGCCGCAGGCGGATTACAGGCTGCCTTTGGTCGAGGGTATCGTGCCAACGGAACGCGCATCCAGTTCGGCAGCCATGCGCAATGCACGGCCGAACGCCTTGAATACGGTTTCGCACTGATGATGGGCGTTTTCGCCGCGCAGGTTATCGATGTGCAGCGATACCAGCGCGTGATTGACGAAGCCCTGGAAAAATTCATGCGTCAGATCGACGTCAAAAGTACCTATCATCGAACGCGTGAACGGCACGTGGAATTCCAGCCCCGGACGTCCCGAGAAATCGATGACGACGCGCGACAGCGCTTCATCCAGCGGCACATAGGAATGACCGTAACGACGTATGCCTTTCTTGTCGCCTATCGCCTTGGCAAAAGCCTGGCCGAGTGTGATGCCGACATCTTCCACCGTATGGTGGGCATCGATATGCAGATCGCCTTTGGCTTCAATATCCAGATCGATCAAGCCGTGACGCGCAATCTGATCCAGCATGTGATCAAGGAAGGGCACGCCGGTATTCAGCTTTTGCTGACCCGTACCGTCGATATTGATCGCAACGCGGATTTGCGTCTCGTTGGTATTGCGCGTGATTTCTGCAGTGCGTGGCGTAGACATATTCGAGTGACAATCAGTAATGACGATGAGAATGATGCACAGAAGGCATAGAGCTATACGGTGTTACTTGCAGACGCTACGGTAAACCGTAAGCGGCTTTCCAACAATACCTGCATTTTACCCACTTTTTGCAGCTGCACTTTAGCTTAGCGCGGCGGATTGCAGGCATTGCAGCGATTTTCGCTGTTCCGGCAGCAGACTGGCGGATAAAACCGGCTGAAAACAGCATGTTTCAGCTGGCTGCAGATACGATCCCGGCGCTGTCGCCCGCTGGCTGCGCCGCAGCTGCCAGTGTATCCAGCGCGGCCAGCCGCTTTTCTATCAAATCGCAATATTCGGCATTCAATTCAAAACCAACGAAATTGCGCCCGCAACGCCTGGCGGCAACTGCGGTGGTGCCGCTACCCATGAAAGGGTCGAGCACCACGCCACCGGGCGGGCAGGAAGCCTTGAGCATGCGCTCTATGATTTCCAGCGGCTTTTGCGTCGGATGGTCAGCGCGTTCGCGGTGCTCCCTGTGCAGGCGCGACACGCTCCAGACATCTTTCGGGTTATAGCCCAGCTCCAGCCATTTGGCGCCGACAAAGATGGAGCGCGAGCGCGCCTTCTTGGTTACTGCATCGTAGGGGATGCGTATTGCATCGAGGTCGAAGTAATAATCCCTGGCTTTGGCAAAAAATCCTATCGTGTCATGCACCGAAGAGAATTTCCGTGTGCCGCCGCCCATCGATGGCACGCGCCGGTCCCAGATGATTTCATTGAGCATCGTCATGCGCTGCTTCAGCATGACAAACACTTCCGGCGAATAACGCCATGTCAGGAAAATATAGAGGCTGCCGTTAGGCTTGAGCTTGGGCAGCGCCGCATCTATCCACTGCTCCATCCATTGCAGGTAGGCATCCGCATCCATCTTGTCGGAATCGTTGCCGTAATCCTTACCCAATCCATATGGCGGATCGGCGATGATCAAGTCGATCGCGCCATCCGGTATGCGCGCCAGGCCCGCCAGCGCATCTTCGCAAAATATACGATTGCGCCAGTCCGTCATCGCGGCATCCGGATGCGTGTCACTTCAGCCGATATTCTGCTGAACGTGCATGGGCTTGCAAGCCTTCGCCATATGCAAGTTCTGCTGCGATCTTGCCCAGCGTCTGTGCGCCGCCTTCGCTGACCTGCAAAATGCTCGAGCGTTTCTGGAAATCGTAGACGCCCAGCGGCGATGAGAAACGCGCAGTGCGCGACGTCGGCAACACATGATTCGGGCCGGCGCAATAATCACCCAGCGATTCTGATGAAAACCGGCCAAGGAACATCGCGCCGGCGTGACGCACCTTGTCGGCCCACTGTTGCGGATTTTCCGTCGAAATTTCCAGATGTTCGGCAGCAATCAGATTGGCGATTTCACAGGCTTCATCCATATCGCGTACCTTGATCATCGCGCCGCGATTCGTCAGCGAGGTGGTAATCACTTCCTTGCGCGGCATATCGGCCAACTGGCGATTGATGCTGGCGGCGACTGCCTCTATGTAATCCGCGTCCGGGCAAATCAGAATCGACTGCGCCAGTTCATCATGCTCGGCTTGCGAAAACAGATCCATCGCGATCCAGTCCGGGTCGGTGCTGCCGTCGCAGATCACCAGGATTTCCGACGGGCCGGCGATCATGTCTATGCCGACGGTGCCGAATACGCGGCGCTTGGCCGCTGCCACATAGGCATTGCCGGGGCCGACTATCTTGTCGACCTGCGGAATCGTGGCAGTGCCATAGGCCAGCGCCGCGACTGCCTGCGCGCCACCTATCGTGAAGACGCGGTCAACACCCGACATTGCCGCCGCAGCCAGCACCAGTTCATTCTTCACGCCATTCGGCGTCGGCACCACCATGATGACTTCCTGCACGCCGGCGACCTTGGCCGGGATCGCATTCATCAATACCGACGATGGATAAGCGGCCTTGCCGCCGGGGACATAAATGCCGACGCGGTCTAGCGGCGTGACTTTCTGGCCCAGCACGGTGCCGTCTGCTTCGGTGTAGATAAAGCCGTTCGAACCGATCTCGTTCTTCTGCCGTTCGTGATAGGCGCGTACGCGATCCGCAGCAGTCTGCAAGGCAGCGCGGCGCACCGGCGACAGTTGATCCAGTGCAGCCTGCAATGCATCGCGGCCGATTTCAAGCATGGCCATGTCGCTGGCATCGACGTGATCGAACTGTTGCGTGTATTCCAGCACGGCGGCGTCGCCGCGCAGCTTGACGTCGTCAAGAATGCGCAGCACGGCGCTATCTATCGCGGCATCTTCGCCAGCCTCGAAGGCAAGCACATCCGCCAGTTGCGACTTGAAGTCGGGATGCGTGGAATCAAATCTGCGTATCTGTATGGACATCGTTTTTCTCAATCAAGCCATGTAGAAGTAAATACGGTAATGCCGGCTCAAGCCTGAAGCTTTGAGGCTTTTTCAAATGCTTCGAGTATCGGCTGCAAGCGTTCGCGCTTCAATTTCAGGGCCGCCTGATTGACGACCAGGCGCGATGAAATTTCCATGATGTGCTCGACTTCAACCAGGTGATTCGCGCGCAAGGTACTGCCGGTACTGACCAGATCGACGATCGCATCGGCCAGGCCGACCAGCGGCCCCAGCTCCATCGAACCGTACAGCTTGATCAAGTCTACATGCACGCCTTTGGCGGCGAAATGCTCGCGCGCAGTTTGCACGTATTTGGTGACGACGCGCAGACGCGCACCCTGGCGCACCGCACTGGCGTAATCAAAACCATCCTTCACGGCGACCGACATCCGGCATTTGGCGATATTCAAATCGATAGGCTGGTACAGCCCTTCGCCACCATGCTCGAGCAAGACATCCTTGCCGGCCACGCCGAAATCGGCTGCGCCGTATTGCACGTAAGTCGGCACGTCGGAGGCGCGCACGATGATCACGCGCACATTCGCATCATTGGTTTGCAAAATCAGCTTGCGCGAAGTCTCCGGATCTTCGGTGACCTTGATGCCGGCTGCTTCCAGCAGCGGCAGGGTTTCCTCGAAGATGCGGCCCTTGGACAAGGCCAGCGTCAATTGCTGCGGATTATTTTGCGGATCAAATCTTGGATCGGATTGCGTCATTATTTCACTCGCTGTATATGTGCGCCGACGGCGGACAGTTTGACTTCCATGCGATCGTAACCGCGATCCAGATGATAGATGCGGTCTATCAGGGTTTCTCCTTCAGCTGCCAGCGCCGCGATCACCAGCGAAGCCGACGCGCGCAAATCGGTCGCCATGACCGGTGCGCCAACCAGCTTGTCGACGCCATTGATGATCGCAGTATGGCCTTCTATCGTGATCGCCGCGCCGAGGCGGTTCATCTCTTGCACATGCATGAAGCGATTTTCAAATATGGTTTCAACCACACGGCTGTTGCCTTCGGCGATACAGTTCATCGCCATGAATTGCGCCTGCATGTCGGTCGGGAAGCCCGGATATTCCGTCGTGCGGAAACTCACGGCTTTCGGCCGCGATGACATTTGCACGCGTATCCAGTCGTCGCCGGAAGTCAGGATCGCGCCAGCTTCACGCAATTTGTCGAATGCCACATCCAGCGTATCAGTACGGGCATTGCGCAGGGTGACGTCGCCACCGGCGGCTGCCACTGCGCACAGGAAGGTGGCGGTTTCTATGCGGTCGGCGATGACTGCGTGCGATGCGCCATGCAAGCGCTCGACGCCTTGTATGACCAGGCGATCAGTGCCTATGCCTTCGATTTTTGCACCCATGGCTACCAGCAGATTTGCGAGGTCCGTGACTTCCGGTTCGCGTGCGGCATTTTCCAGTATCGTTTCGCCTTCCGCCAGCGTCGCCGCCATCAGCAGGTTCTCGGTTCCGGTCACGGTGATCATGTCGGTGACTATGCGCGCGCCTTTGAGCCTTTTCGCTTTCGCATGTATGTAACCGGCTTCTATCGTGATCTCGGCACCCATCGCCTGCAGACCCTTGATGTGCTGATCGACCGGACGCGAACCGATGGCGCAGCCACCCGGCAGCGACACCCTGGCTTCGCCGAAGCGCGTCAGCAAAGGACCCAGCACCAGTATCGAGGCGCGCATGGTCTTGACCATTTCATAGGGCGCTTCCAGCTTGTCGATGGCGGCGCCGTTGAGCATGACTTGCTCGCCATCCTGCTCTACCTGCAAACCCATCTGGCGCAACAGCTTCAGCATCGTCGCCACGTCCTGCAACAGCGGCACATTGCTTAACTGCACGGCATCTGCCGTCAGCAAGCCTGCGCACAGGATAGGCAAGGCCGCGTTCTTTGCGCCGGAGATGGTGATCTCGCCGGAGAGACGATGACCGCCCTGTATTAAAAGCTTATCCATTTAAAAGCTTATCCATTTAAAAGTTTGACCATCTGGCTGGTCGATACAGTGAGTGAAGTTTTACTTCTGGAATTCTTCCGGCGTCAGCGTCTTCATCGACAGCGCATGGATTTCTTCACGCATGCGGTCGCCCAAGGCAGCATAGACTAGCTGATGACGCTGGATCAGGCGCTTGCCGGCAAACGCATCTGATACGATCACGGCCTCGAAATGGGCGCCGTCGCCGCTGACTTCGACGTGCGTGCAATCGAGTCCTGCTGCAATGTAGTTCTTAACTAATTCTGGTGTGGGCAACATGATTTTGCCTTTTCAATATTTGATGATGCGTTGAATGAAATATGCCGCTGATACGCTGACTATCAGTGGCGCAACTTGTAACCGCTCTTCAGCAGATAAATGGCCAGACTGCCTAACAGCGCCAGGAAGCATGCAACTGCGGCGCAACTGAGCCATGGGTTGACGTCGGATTGCCCGAAAAATCCATAGCGGAAGCCATCGATCATGTAAAAGAATGGATTGAAGTGTGACACCGTTTGCCAGAATGCCGGCAGCGACTGCACTGAATAAAACACGCCCGACAGGAAAGTTGCCGGCATGATCAGGAAATTCTGGAACGCTGCAAGCTGGTCGAATTTTTCCGCCCAGATACCGGCGATCAAACCCATGGTCCCCAGCATGGCGGCGCCGAGTACCGCAAAAATCGCTATCCACCATGGCGCAACAAACGTGATATCGGCAAACCAGGCCGTCACGAGGAACACTCCGGCGCCGACCACCAGGCCGCGCACCATTGCAGCCATCACATAGGCGCCAAACAATTCCCAGTGCGAAAGCGGCGTCAGCAAGACGAACACCAGGTTGCCGGTGATCTTGGATTGAATCAGCGACGAGGATGAATTGGCGAATGCATTCTGCAGCACGCTCATCATCACCAGGCCGGGCACCAGAAAAGCTGTGTATTTCACGCCGGGATATACCTGCACATGATCTTCCAGCACGTGACCGAAAATCAGCAGATACAGCACGGCCGTCAGGATGGGTGCCGCCACCGTTTGCGTCGCCACTTTCCAGAAGCGTAGCGTCTCTTTATAAAACAGGGTCTGGAAGCCGGTCATTTTTCACCTTCCATGATCTGGATGAAGACATCTTCCAGATCGGCTTGCTGCAGCTGCATGTCTTCGATCACGGCACCCGACAGGCGCAGTTTTGCGAGGATGGGCTCGACGTCGGCATACTCCGTCACGCGCAAGGTGTATTTGCTACCGAATTTCAGTTCTTCCGGATGCGATACCAGCGCCTTCAATTCATCCGGCAGCGTGCCGGATGCCAGCTGCACGACCAGTTGCGAACCCGAGATGCGCTTGATCAGCGTCGAAGTCGTATCCAGCGCCACCACCCGTCCCGCCTTCAACATCGCGACGCGATTGCACAAGGCCTGCGCCTCTTCCAGATAATGCGTGGTCAGGACGACGGTATGTCCTTCGCGATTGAGGCGCGAAATGAATTTCCACAGCGTCTGGCGCAATTCCACATCGACGCCGGCAGTTGGCTCATCGAGCACGATGACCGGCGGCTTGTGCACCAGCGCCTGCGCCACCAGCACGCGACGCTTCATGCCGCCAGACAGCGCGCGCATGTTCGCATCGGCCTTGCCGGTCAGATCAAGGTGATGCATGACTTCATCTATCCATGCATCATTGTTTTTCAAGCCGTAATAACCGGATTGCATGCGCAGGGTTTCACGCACGGTGAAGAAGGGATCGAACACCAGTTCCTGCGGCACCACGCCGAGCATCTTGCGCGCCTGACGGTAATCGCTGACGACGTCATGGCCATGCACTGCAACGCTGCCGGAGTCTGCGCGATTCAAGCCGGCGATGATGGAAATCAAGGTCGTTTTGCCAGCGCCGTTAGGTCCGAGCAAGCCAAAAAATTCGCCTTCTTCGATAGAAAGCGAAATGCCATTCAGCGCCTTCAACGCGCGATAGCTTTTTTCAACATTGTTTATTTGAATTGCAGCCATGGTGGCTCAGAACACTTTACGCAAAAATGGAACGCTGACAATTGCGCCACCCGCGTTAAGCGTATGGCGAAACCCTTGATTATATTGGATTTTCGCTGCGAATCGCCGGATTGGCACGCTAGCGAAGCAAGTTACGCAGGAAGTGGAGCGACAGGAAGGGTCAATGATGCGGCAGATCGGCGCGCGGCATGCCTGCGCCTATCAATTCTGTCACATCATAAAGAGAAATCAGGCTGCACAGATTGGCTGGCAGGTTATTGAAAACCAGCGGCAGGGAACGCGCGCTGGCGACACGCATCCAGGCCAGCATCGTCGCCACTGCAGCCGAATCGACCGTAACGACATCGGCAAAATCGATGACGGCCTGCCCTTCGGCAATCGCCTGCAGGCCGCCATCCAATGCTGTCTTGGCATTGTCGAAGGTAAGCGATGCGCCGGGCCGAAACATGAATTTACGAAGCCTTGGCGGTTTTTACCAGGCTGCTGGAAAGCTTTTTATTCTTTTCCGCCAGTACCTTGATCAAGCCATCTATGCCTGATTTGCCGATTTCTGCCGCAAAGCTGCCTTTGTATGTCTCGACCAGCCATGCACCGAGCACATTGACATCATAAATTTTCCAGCCCGCAGGCGATTTTGCCAGGCGATAGCTGAGCTGCATCGGTTCGCCGCGGGGCTGTATCACTTGCGTATTCACGACCACTTCGGTATCCGATGGGTCGGCACGCATCGGACGATATTCGAGCTTTTGATCCTTGATCTGTGAAATCGCGCCGGAATAGGTATGCGTCAGCAAGCTGCGGAATTCCACCGTCAACAGCTTTTGCTGTTCAGGCGTGGCTTCACGCCAGTAACGTCCTGCCGCCAGCATCGTCATGCGCTGGAAATCAACATGCGGCAGAATTTTTTCATCGACCACCTGCTGTACGCGTTGCGCATTACCGCCTTGAATTTCCTTGTCCGTTTTGGCAATCGACATCACTTCTTCACTGATGCGCTTGATCAATACGTCAGGCGCTTCATACGCTGCCGCATGGCCGGCGAAGGCGATTGCAGCAACAGCGAGCGATAATTTTTTCCAGATATTCATCTTTTTCCAATTAATTTATTACTTGTTGCCTTGACGGCAAATACTGCAGGCCTATGTTTTCCCCGCCCGCAGCAAGATGCAGACGGGAATCACGGCCTCACTTACATCAGTGCGACTGGCTCGTCTGCACCAACTTCGACAGCTTCTGCCATCCGAGGTTCAACCGGGGTATCGACACTGACTGCCAGATCGAGGGCAGGCAACAACGGAGCCGCATCACTTTGCGGGCTCATGACTTTTTGCGCATCCGGTTTTTTCGCTGCATCCACGCCATCATTGACCTGGCTCTCACGACGTTGCGTATAGGCATCGCGTACAAACGTATAGCGATCCAGCGCTGCATCTTCGAGCAAACTGGTTGCGCCCAATGCGGTAGCACGTAAATCGACGACACGCACCACGGCACCCACGTTGCGCACATCAACCGGAGTTGTATACATCCACACATCGCCTGCCATATCGACCGGCAAGGCAGCCGTATCACGCAGCGTCGACGGGCCAAACAAAGGCAGCACGACATAAGGGCCGGATTCAACACCCCATTTGCCCAGTGTCTGGCCAAAGTCTTCTTTATGTTTCTGTATGCCAGCCTCGGATGCAATATCCAGCAAACCGCCAAAACCGAAGGTGCTGTTGAAGGTGACACGCATCACGTCAGACAAACCTTCTTCAGCCTTGCCTTGAAGGAAATTGTTGACCATCGTCCATACATCGCCAAGATTGCCGAAAAAGTTATTAACGGCCGTTTGTGCAAACGATGGCAATACCTCCTGATAGGCAGTCGCTGCAGGCTTCAATGCGACGCGATCAACCGTATCGTTGAAGTCAAACATCGCACGATTGAAACCTTCGAAAGGATCTTTCGCATTATTGCTGGTGCTGGCGCATCCACTCAGAAACAGCGCGGAGACGAGCAAGATGGTTTTGCCTGTGTTTTTCATTTTTTCTCTTCTTTCCCTTCGGCTGCCTTGCTGAAGAGAAATTGACTGATCAAGTTCTCCAGCACCATCGCCGATTGCGTCATTGTAATTTTGTCACCTGCAGCCAGATTAGCAGTGTCGCCACCGGCTTCCAGCCCTACGTACTGCTCACCCAGCAAACCCGAAGTCAAAATCTTCGCCGACGTATCTTTTGGAAATTGATAACGGCTTTCAAGATCGAGCGTCACCGTAGCCTGAAAGGTTTTGTCATTGAATTTAATGTCGGCAACGCGGCCGACGACTACGCCCGCACTTTTAACCGGTGCACGCGGCTTCAATCCACCTATATTGTCAAAGCGCGTCACGACTGAATAACTCTGCTCGAACGACAGGGAACTCATATTGCCTGCTTTCATCGCCAGAAAAAACAAGGCGACTGCACCCAGCAGCACAAACAGGCCAACCCATAAGTCTAATGATTTTCGTTGCATAAGCCGATACCTTAAATATGGGAGAAGACGCTTTTATTTACGCGATCACTCTGTACGCCAGCCTTGCGATCCAAGCCTGCAGGGGCGCACATTTTAATCGAAAAACTTCTCGCCCGCTTCCAGTTGTTACTAACTAAACATCAATGCGGTCAGCAGGAAATCCAGCCACAGCACCAGCAGGGACGCAATCACCACCGTGCGCGTCGTCGCGCGTGCCACACCTTCCGGTGTCGGCTGCGCCTGATATCCCTGGTACAGCGCCACAAATGTTACCGCTATCCCAAACACTATGCTTTTGATGACGCCGTTGGCGATGTCATTCCATACATCGACGCCATCCTGCATCTGCGACCAGAATGCGCCTTCATCGACACCTATCAGTTTCACGCCCACCACATAGCCGCCGAAAATACCGAGCGCACTGAAAATCGCGGCCAGCACCGGCATCGCAACCACACCAGCCCAGAAACGTGGCGCCAGTACGCGCTGCAGCGGATTGACCCCCATCATTTCCATCGCCGATAATTGTTCGCCGGCTTTCATCAAGCCGATTTCAGCCGTCAACGATGTGCCGGCACGACCGGCAAACAGCAATGCGGTAACGACCGGCCCCAGTTCACGCGTCAGCGACAAGGCAACCAGCAAGCCCAAAGCCTGCTCGGAGCCATACTTGTTCAACGTGTAATAGCCTTGCAAACCCAGCACAAAACCGACAAACAAACCCGATACCGAAAGCAGAACCAATGAATAGTTGCCGATGAAATGGATCTGGCTGCTTACCAGCCGCGGCCTGCGCCACAAACCACCAGACGCACTGATAACGGCAAAGAAGGTCCGCGTCGCAAGACCCAGATCAATTATGAATTCACGTACAACACGGCCGATAGTGGTCAAAAAAGAAACGATCATGACCGCACCCTCAAGCCGAGATCATCAGCCAGCGACTTCCCTGGATAATGAAACGGCACCGGTCCATCCGGCTCCGCATTGACGAATTGTTTCACATACGGATCGGTGGACGCCATCATTTCTGCCGGCGTGCCTTGCGCAACCACGGTTCCCTTGGACAGGAAATACACATAATCGGCAATCAGGAAGGATTCATGCACATCGTGCGAAACCAGGATGGAAGTCGAACCTAGCGCATCATTCAATTTGCGGATCAGATTGGCTGTCATGCCCATCGAGATGGGATCAAGGCCGGCGAATGGCTCGTCATACATGATCAATTGCGGATCGAGTGCAATCGCACGTGCCACCGCGACACGACGGGCCATGCCGCCGGAAATTTCAGCCGGCTTCAATTGCGCAGCATTGCGCAAGCCGACCGTATGCAATTTCATCAAGACCAGATCGTGTATCAACTCTTCCGACAAATCTGTGTGTTCGCGCAATGGAAACGCCACATTGTCGAATACCGATATATCAGTAAAAAGCGCGCCATGCTGAAACAGCATGCCCATCTTGCGGCGCATCTGATACAGCGCCCGGGTTTCCATTTCATGCACGACTTGACCGTCAACCGTGACTTTGCCGGACTGCGGCTGGATCTGGCCGCCGATCAGGCGCAATACCGTGGTCTTGCCCGAGCCGGAGCCACCCATGACAGCAATAACCTTGCCGCGCGGGAAATCCATGTTGAGCTCCGACAAAATCGGGCGCTCACCATAGCCAAAATGTAGATCACGGATTTCAACGAGATTAGGCACAGCGACGTATTTCTATTGCAATGCCGTAATTGTAGTGCAGAAACGCAAAGCTATCTTGCAGCGGCTCATTTTGCAGGCGTTCGCTTTTTCAAAACCGTTGTAAAAAAACCCGTTGCATTTTTCAATGCAACGGGTTCTATATAAAACGCTGTCCGCTAGGCGTGAAAGTAGCGGCTCAATTATCAAAAAGGCATCGCGAGCACTTACCGTGGCAAGACCGATTCACCCATCAGGAAAGCATCGACTTCACGCGCACACTGACGGCCTTCACGGATCGCCCACACTACCAGCGATTGACCGCGACGCATGTCGCCGGCAGCAAAGACTTTCTCGACTGAAGTACGGTAACAGCCGTCGCCATCGGTAGTGGCCTTGACATTGCCACGTGCATCCTTGTCGACGCCGAACGCCTCCAGCACTTGTGCCACCGGTGAAACGAAGCCCATGGCCAGCAAGACCAGGTCGGCCTTCATTTCAAATTCCGAATTCGGCACTTCCTGCATGCGGCCGTCTTTCCATTCGACGCGCGCGGCGATCAGTTTTTCAACCTTGCCATTTTTGCCTTCGAGGCGCTTGGTCGCCACGGCCCAGTCACGCTCGCAACCTTCTTCATGCGAAGAGGAAGTGCGCAACTTGGTCGGCCAGTAAGGCCAGACCATTGGCTTGTTTTCGGTTTCCGGCGGTTGCGGCAGCAATTCAAACTGAGCAACGGAAGCAGCGCCATGACGATTCGAGGTGCCTACGCAATCGGAGCCGGTATCGCCGCCACCGATCACGATCACGTGCTTGCCGGTCGCCATCAACTGGTCCTTGACCTTGTCGCCGGCATTGACCTTGTTTTGCAAGGGCAGGAATTCCATCGCGAAATGCACGCCCTTCAACTCGCGGCCTGGCACAGGCAGATCGCGCGGCTGCTCTGCGCCGCCGGCGATGATGACGGCGTCGAAGTCTTTATTGATTTGCTCAGGCGAGATCGTTTCCTTCGCCCAGTTGATGATATTGGATGGAAAATCCTTGCCGACCAAAACGCTGGTGCGGAATTTCACGCCTTCGGCTTCCATCTGCTTGACGCGCAAATCGATGTGCGATTTTTCCATCTTGAAATCAGGGATGCCATAACGCAGCAAGCCACCGATGCGGTCGTTTTTCTCGAACAGCGTTACATCATGACCGACACGCGCCAGTTGCTGCGCTGCCGCCATGCCGGCAGGACCGCCGCCGACGACGGCCACTTTCTTGCCGGTTTTAACGCTTGGCGGTTGCGGCACTACCCAGCCGCTTTCCCAGCCTTTGTCGATGATGAAATGCTCGATCGACTTGATGCCTACCGGGTCGCTGTTGATGCCCAGCGTGCATGCGGATTCGCATGGCGCCGGACAGATGCGACCGGTAAATTCAGGGAAGTTATTGGTCGAATGCAGGGTGTCGAGCGCCTGTTTGTAAGCACCCGAATACACCAGATCATTCCAGTCCGGAATGATGTTGTTGACCGGGCAGCCGTTATTGCAAAACGGGATGCCGCAATCCATGCAGCGCGTGGCCTGCACTTTTGCTTCGGCATCGCTCAGGTGCACGGTAAATTCCTTGTAGTGCTTGACGCGCTTTTGTGGTTCTTCGCTGGCTTCCTGCAAGCGCTGGAATTCCATAAAGCCGGTGATCTTTCCCATGTTTCTCTCGCCTTCTAAGCTATTCGTTTCAGCCCCGCCGCGTTGACGGCGGGGCCGATGACATCGTGTGTTGATCGCGCTGGCGCCGCCTTATGCTGCGACTTTGCTTGATACAGCCTGCTGCGCCCTGGCAGCATGCATCTCGCTCAATGCACGCTTGTACTCGGATGGGAATACCTTGACGAACTTGCTGCGCGCCGTACTCCACTCATCCAGCAATGCGCGCGCACGCGTGCTGCCGGTGTGCTTGAAGTGACGTTCGATCAAGCCCTTGAGTATCGCTTCATCCGTTTGCGCTTCGCTGCCACGTGTCTGACTATGCCAGCTTGCGCGCTCTGCCTTGCTCTCCTGCTCGGACGCCGATTGCACTGTTTCCAGCGCCACCATCGCCATATTGCATTTCGCAGCGAAATCGCCCTTAGGGTCATAGACGTAGGCAATGCCACCCGACATGCCGGCGGCAAAATTGCGGCCGGTTTCGCCGAGCACCACGACGGTGCCGCCTGTCATGTATTCGCAGCCATGGTCGCCAGTACCTTCTACCACCGCAATCGCACCGGAGTTGCGCACCGCGAAGCGTTCGCCGACTACGCCATTGAAGAATGCCTCGCCAGCCACTGCGCCGTACAGCACGGTATTACCGCTGATGATGTTCTCCACTGCACGGCCGCGGAATTCGGTATTCGGACGCACGATGATGCGACCGCCCGACAAACCCTTGCCGACGTAGTCATTGCCTTCGCCGACCAGATCCAGCGTCACGCCATGCGCGAGGAAAGCGCCGGCCGATTGGCCTGCCGTACCCTGCAACTGGATGTGGATCGTATCGTCAGGCAAACCTTCATGGCCGTATTTCTTCGCCACTTCACCCGACAGCATCGCGCCTACCGTACGGTTGACGTTTTTGATGGTCGAGATAAAGGAGACTTTTTCGCCATGCTCGAGCGCTGCCTTGGCCTGCGCAATCAGCTTGTGATCCAGCGCCTTGGCCAGATTATGGTCTTGCACATCGACGTGATAACGCGGTTCGTCAGCGCCCACTTCCGGCTGATAGAACATGCGGCTGAAATCCAGACCCTTGGCTTTCCAGTGCGTGATCGCTTTCGATTTGTCGAGCAGGTCGGCACGGCCGATCAGTTCGTCGAATGTGCGTATGCCCAGTTGCGCCATGATCTGACGCGCTTCTTCTGCAATAAAGAAGAAGAAGTTGACGACGTGTTCAGGCTTGCCGGCAAACTTGGCGCGCAGCACAGGATCCTGCGTAGCGACACCGACCGGGCAAGTGTTTAGATGGCATTTGCGCATCATGATGCAGCCCTCGACCACCAGCGGTGCGGTCGAGAAACCCATTTCATCCGCACCCAGCAAGGCGGCGATGACGATGTCGCGGCCGGTTTTCATCTGGCCATCGGCCTGCACGCGGATACGGCCGCGCAAGCCATTGAGGATCAGCGTTTGCTGTGTTTCAGCCAGGCCCAGTTCCCATGGCGAACCGGCATGCTTGACCGACGACAATGGCGATGCACCCGTGCCGCCATCGTGGCCGGCGATCACGACGTGATCAGCCTTGGCCTTGGCCACACCGGTGGCAACCGTGCCGACGCCCACTTCGGACACCAGCTTGACTGAAATCGAGGCGCCCGGATTGACGTTTTTAAGGTCATGGATCAGCTGCGCCAGATCTTCGATCGAATAGATATCGTGATGCGGCGGCGGCGAAATCAAGCCCACGCCAGGTACCGAGAAACGCAGACGCGCAATGTACTCGGACACTTTATGGCCCGGCAATTGGCCGCCTTCGCCCGGCTTTGCGCCTTGCGCCATCTTGATCTGTATCTGTTCAGCCGA
>NZ_JAUSME010000266.1 GCF_030645555.1 Herminiimonas sp. | reverse complement strand
GTGCCTTGATCAAGGCATCGGCGCAAGGCGGCGTACGGCCGTGATGACTGCAAGGTTCGAGCGTGACATACACGGTTGCACCAGCGACATCAAAGCCGCGGTCGGCAGCATCATTGAGCGCCTGCACTTCGCCATGCGCATGGCCTGCCGGTTGCGTGTAACCACTGCCTATGATCCGGTTTTCCTTGACGATGATGCAACCGACGCGCGGATTCGGCGTCGTCGTGAACATGCCCTTGGCTGCCAGTTCCAGTGCAAGGCGCATGCCTTGTTCGTCGCTATGAATTTCCACGTGAGTCTTTGTCAGGATGATGTATCGGTGCCGCGTTGCAGCGTTGAACGTGCCGTCAGCAGCTTGCTGCTTCCCGCGCCGGATTGCACACCCGCGGTCGACCGAGGAAGTTGATCACGACCTTGCGCGACTGCGATCCCAGTTCCAGCAGCCAGTTCCCGGATTGCGAAGTCTGGCTGTTCGCATTGGTGCGCGTGCGTCCGCTACCGTTGAAAGCAATATATTGTACTTTCGAATCGGTGAAACTGGGCGTGATCCGCATATCCGCATCCACCGCAGCATGCATATAAAGGATGATTTCATTGTGATCGGGCCGCTGGTCGTGGTTTTCATCGATAAAAATCACCCAGCCATTGTTCCATGTCGAACCATCCCCGGCCGGCACCAGATCAACCCGCGTGCCACGATGTATCGCCTCGGAACGGGCCAGATTGACACTCATGAACAAGGCATTCGCGGCAGCCGTCAATTTCTGGTTTTGCAGCATTGCGTGGAAGCTAGGCACGCCGATTGCCAGCATGATGGCGACTATCGTCAGGATCGCCATCAATTCGATGAGGGAAAATCCGCAGCGACGCGCGGGCCCGGCTTGAGCCACCGGCATGGACTCACCAGCAATGCTGCGCATCTGCCGATTTTTCGCCGGTGCTGCTCAAGCTCAGTTTCCCGCACTTCGGGTCACGGTAGTGAGGATTGACCCTGCCGGTACCCGGTTGTGCAATCAACAGTACGCAAGCGCGCAGGGTCTCGTCCTTGCATGGCTGCGCGCTGACTTCATAGGCACTCGCCTGCGCGTTTTCGCCCGAGAACCAGTTGAATTTCCTTGCCTCGGCATCGATGGAGGCAGCAGAAAACAACAGGTAAGTTGTATGCAGCGAATAGTAGCGTTCCTGCTGCTGCATCGTCTTCATCAATGCAGCGCGCCCTTCTGCACGCTTCGTTTTCAGGACCGATTCCTGATAGGCGGGAAAGGCCAGTGCGGCCAGAATCGCGAGGATCACCAGCGTGACCATCACTTCAACAACCGTGAAGCCCTTGGGGAATTTGCATCGCATGTGTGCCTCCTATTTTTTGTTGACCAACGTGCGCAATTCAAGCCAGTTGACTATCTCGCGCCAGCTCAGGCGACCCGCTGTTGTCAGGTATGAAGTCGAATTTTTTCCCGCTGGTGCAGTCGCTACTACGGCATCGCCGGCAAGGGGATCAAGGACCTCAAGTTTTTTCTTCAGACGCCGCTTGCCGGCAGCATCACGGGGCGGTGTTTGATCTGGCACCAGCGCCACGACCAAGGGAGTATTCATGGCGCCGGTATTGGACAGGTAAGCCGTGACATCCGCATGGAGCGGCAAGCCGGTCAGCGCATGCAAGACATAAGCACGTCCACCATGCTGTTTGCACGGATCGGCATTCGGGATAAGCGTGTTGAAGAACAGATTTCCATCAATGAGCTGCGCGGCACTGACGCTACGCTCGCCTGTCTTGTCCGAATCGATGAAGTCGAAGTACCAGCCTTTTTCGCCAGGCCCGGCCACATCGTATTTAAAATCGCTGCCACTGATTTCCAGCGCACTGCTGCCGGAATCAATCGCCGCCAATTTTCTTTCCGCCAGCTGGCTGCGTATCGCCGGCTTGCGATCCAGCGTGTCGAGGATCGCGTAAAAGGATTGTTGCTTGAAATGACTGGCGTCGAGATCGCTGCCTTCGATGAATTTCCCGCTGCCGAATAAAATCAGATGGTGATCATCAGGGGTAAATGTCACCAGGGCTTGCTGCGTGATCGCCTGTCGATTGCCGCTCTTGTCCATTGTAATGAACAATGGCTGGACCGGTGCCTTGCCAAGTGCATGCAACCAGGGTGGACTGCCGCTGAAATCGTAGCGCCAAAGATTGCCTTGCAAGTCACCCGCATAGACATAAGCCACAGCACCGTCGCCAGCCAGCGCCACTGCAGGCGCAATCAAACCGTTGGGCAGATTCTGCTCGCTGGCAGGCGTGAGGAACTTGAAGTAATTGACGCCGGCTATCCATTTATCCGTCTTGGCTTTATCAAGCGACAGCAGGAAAAGCGCATTGGATGCATGGAGATTGAATTTTCCTTGGCCGTCTGGATGATAATTGTTGAGGCCGCTGGCAACAATCGCAAAGTAACGATAGTCAGGTACTCCCTTCGTCGCACCCACCCTGAACTTCGCGATGACGGGGACACCGGTGACATAGCCGATGTCAGGGTCGTCTGCATCACTGAATTCCCACAGCGCCCCCAAGCCCTGATCGAACCGGTCCGGTGCCGTCACATCCAGTGCGAAAACGCCTTGTCCACCGCTACCCAGACCGGCAACGAGGATGGTTTTCCACTGCTTGCCGACGCGCGCTTCAGCCACGGCGATCATGCCATCGACATAGGCATGATGCGCAGTACCCTGCCGTGTCAAATCGCCCAGACGCGCGAACAATGCAGCTGGAATATAGGCAAACAATTCCTCACCCGTACCTGCATCAAACGCATGCAGCATGCCATCGTCAGCGCCGACGTATACCGCTGGCAGACGTGCCTTGTTGGCAGCGTAAAAGACGGCATAATCGTGTCCCTGCAAAGCGGTGGAAGGCGGGCCGACAAACACTGGCGCGTTATGCACTATGGCTCCGAGCACGCGATCACGCACGCGGAATATGCCATCTGTTTTACCCAGTTCATATCTGCGCCCGCCGCGCAGATAGTCCACGCGTTTTTCACCCAGCTGATCGTCAATACTGCTGGCGGGCGATGTGTTCAGCATTGTTCTCTGTGCCGCCGGCAATGCATCCCAGACAAATGGAATCGTGGCCGCAGGCTGGCCTGCCGCAGTATAAATACGCCGCGCCTCGGGAGCCGATCTAGCAGAGCTGGCAGGGCTGGCCGCAGTGCCTGTCAATATGTCGGCCGCATCCCAGTCGGCGACAGATGCCGTCTTGAGCGCACCGTCAACGCTGGAAAAACTCACACGGAATTTCTTCAGGCTACCGCTCCAGCTTGCTGCATTGAATGCGGCCTGATAAAGATAGAGCTCATTGCCTGCAATGCTGGTCGCCGATAGCGTTGCACCGGATACAGTCAAGGCAGTAGGCGGATA
>NZ_JAUSME010000263.1 GCF_030645555.1 Herminiimonas sp. | reverse complement strand
TAGGCTGCGGTTTTTTGATAAATCGGACGCAACAGGTCGAGCATTTGTACGATGCCTTTTGGACGCAGGTCGAAATGCTCCTGCACCAGTTGCGCGATTTTTTCATCGCTGATTTTACCTGTACCAAATGTCGTGACCATCACCGATGTCGGTTTGGCTACACCAATTGCGTATGAAATCTGGATCTGCGCACGTTCTGCCAAACCCGCTGCGACGATATTTTTGGCAACATAACGGCCAGCGTAAGCTGCGGAGCGATCAACCTTCGATGGATCCTTGCCAGAGAATGCGCCGCCGCCGTGCGGTGCTGCGCCGCCGTAGGTATCGACGATGATCTTGCGCCCGGTCAAGCCGCAATCGCCTTGCGGACCGCCGATGACGAAACGGCCGGTAGGGTTGACCAGGAAGCGGGTATCTTTCAGCCATTCAGCCGGCACGACAGGCTTGATGATGTGCTCGATGACGGCTTCTTCGATGTCCTTGTGCTGCATTTCCGGCGCATGCTGCGTCGACAATACGATGGTATCGATAGACACAGGACGGCCATCGACATAACGCAAGGTGACTTGCGATTTTGCATCCGGACGCAGCCAAGGCAGGCGGCCATCCTTGCGCAATTCAGACTGGCGTTCAACGATGCGATGCGCATAGTGGATAGCGGCAGGCATCAGCTCTGCCGTTTCATCGCAGGCATAACCGAACATCAAGCCTTGATCGCCAGCGCCCTGGTCGAGGTCAATACCGGCACCTTCATCGACGCCTTGCGCGATATCGGGCGACTGCTTGTCATAGGCGACCAGCACGGCGCAACTCTTGTAATCGATGCCGAAATCGGCGTTGTCGTAACCGATACGCTTGATGGTTTGGCGCGCTACTTCGATGTAATCGACATTGGCAAAGGTCGTGATTTCACCAGCCAGGACGACCAGACCGGTGTTGCACAGGGTTTCGGCAGCAACGCGTGCCTTAGGATCTTGCTGGAAGATCGCATCAAGGATCGCATCGGAGATTTGATCGGCGACCTTGTCGGGGTGGCCTTCGGAAACGGATTCGGAGGTAAACAGATAATCATTAGCCATCGCAGGTTCTTTCTATAGTTGGTTAGATGTCGCGGCCAACTTATCTTGAGCCTGCGACGCTTTAGCGAAATTTATATACCGTCTCGCAAGTTGTCATTAACTCGGCGGTTGCTACTTTGTGCTATTTTACGCCTCTTGTAAAAAATCAGCAAAGCCTCTTGCAAGAGGTCTATGCCCGGCTTGCATGCTAGTCATCCTTTTCCGCCTCCTGTCTTTCCTGCCCTTGCCTGTATTGCATGCAATCGGCAGCGCGCTCGGCTGGGTGGTTTACCTTGCCGCCCCCAGATACCGCCGCCACTTGCGCGACAATATCCGCCAGGCCGGCTTCGGCGATCAATTGCCGGCGGCCATTGCAGAAGCGGGCAAGAACATGCTGGAACTGCCTTTCATCTGGTGCGCGTCACCGCAACGCGTATTGAAAACTGCCCGCATCGAAAACTGGGCCGCGGTGCAGGCGGCCATGGATGCCAGGCGCGGGATTATTTTCCTGACCCCGCATCTGGGTTGCTTTGAAATTTCCGCCCAGGTGGCTGCAGCAAAACTGCCGCTGACCGTGATGTATCGCCCGCCGCGGCAGCAGGCATTGAAACCGCTGATAGAAGATGCGCGCGCGCGCCAGAATTTATCGCTGGCGCCAGCCAATCTGGGCGGCGTGCGGGCCTTGTTCAAGGTCGTCAAACGGGGTGGCGCGATCGGGTTGTTGCCGGATCAGGTACCGCAAACCGGCGAAGGTGTGTGGGCCGAATTTTTCGGCAAGCCTGCCTATACGATGACCTTGCCGGCCAAGATGCTGGAAATGACAGGTGCGGCGATGATCCTGACTTACGCCGAACGACTGCCGCGCGGCAAAGGCTATACCGTGCATTTTCAGCCCTTCCAGATGCCGGACGGCTTGACGCAGCAGCAACAGGTGCAGGCGATCAATGTGGCGATGGAAGCGTTGATCGCACATTGCCCTGCGCAATATTTCTGGAGTTATAACCACTACAAGATACCGGCCGGCGTCGCCGCTCCTGACGATACCGCTTCATCCAGCTTGGACAAGGTCATCGAATGAGGTTGCTCGTCATATTGATGTGGCTGCTGCACTGGTTCCCGCTGCCTGTCATCGCGCGCCTGGGCGAAACGATAGGCAGCCTGCTATACATTTACAAGAAATCGCGGCGCCGCATCACGCTGATCAATCTGCGCCTGTGCTTTCCCGAAATGTCGGAACAGCAACGCGAAATCATCGCAAAAAAACATTTCCAGGCTTATGCCCGCAGCGTGCTGGAGCGCGGCATCTTGTGGTGGGCATCGGAAGCGCGCCTGCGTCGCCTGATACAGGTGGAACCCGGAGTGCCGCTGGCCGCCATCAACGCCAGCCCGACCATACTGTTATGCCCGCACTTCGTCAGCCTGGATGTGGCCGGCGTGGCGGTCATGCTGGAATCTTCGCTGTGCTCTATCTACACGCAGCAATTGAATCCAGTATTCGATGAAGTCTTGCGCAAGGGCCGTTCGCGTTTTCGCCCGGTCAAGCTGTTTGCACGCAGCGATGGCGTCAAGCCGATCATACGGGCGATGCGCGACGGCCTGCCCTTCTTCATGCTGCCGGATATGGATTTCGGTGAAAAAGATGCCGAGTTCGTGCCCTTCTTTGGCGTCCCCGCCGCCACGCTGACGGCGCCGGCGCGCATCGCGGCCGCCACCAGGGCCAAGGTAATCCCCGTCGTCGCGACTTATCTGCCAAATTACCGCGGCTGGACAGTCAGGTTTTATCCCGCATGGGAAAATTATCCGGGTGACGACATGATCGCGGCCACCCGCACCATGAATACGTTCATCGAAGAGCGTGCGCGCGAAGCGCCGGCCGAATACTTCTGGACGCACAAACGCTTCAAGACGCGCCCGCCCGGCGAGCCGAGCTTTTACGCGTCCAACACACAGGACGAACCACCTGCGGCATATTGACATGCGTCCTTCCGATGCATGGCCAGCCGCTTTATAATCGCCAGATGAAACTCAAATTCACAAAAATGCACGGCGCCGGCAACGATTTCGTCGTCATCGATGCGATCAATCAAGCCATAGATTTCACCCCTGCACAATGGCAAACTCTGGCCGACAGGCGTTTCGGCGTCGGCGCAGACCAAATGCTGGTGGTGGAAAAACCGCAGGCAGCAGGCGTCGATTTCCGCTATCGGATCTATAACGCCGACGGCGGTGAAGTCGAGCAATGCGGCAATGGCGCGCGCGCCTTCGTCAAATTCGTGACCGACAAGAAACTCACCGACAAGCATGCAATCCGGGTCGAAACGATGTCGGGCGTGATCGAGCCGCGACTCGAAGCCAATGGGCAGATTACCGTCGATATGGGCCCTCCGATCCTGACGCCGGAAGAAGTACCTTTCGACGCCAGCGGCTTGCTATGCAAGGCTGAAGGCGCAGATACCTTGTGGCCGCTGGACGTCAAGGATGAAACCGTCTGGATTTCCGTGCTGTCCATGGGCAATCCGCATGCGGTGCAAGTCGTCGCCGATGTCGACGCGGCACCGGTACATGAAAACGGCATCCTGATCGAACATCACCCGCGCTTTCCGAAACGCGTCAACGCCGGCTTCATGCAAATCGTCGATGCGCATCAAATCAAGCTGCGCGTATTCGAACGCGGTGCCGGCGAAACGCTGGCTTGCGGCACCGGCGCCTGCGCGGCAGTCGTCGCCGGCATACGGCGCGGCTTGCTGGCGTCGCCGGTCAAGGTGCAAACGCGTGGCGGCGAACTGTCGATAGCGTGGGCAGGCGGCGCATCGTCCGTCATGCTGACCGGCCCGGCCGTGACTGTATTCGAAGGCGAAATCGAGATTTGATCGTCACCGACAGTATTGTTTCGCGCCCGCCGATGTCGGTTAGAATCATGGCAAGCAACAAGACTGCTCACATGTCTGCACCTACACTGATACTTACACTTAATTACCCTACATGACTTCTCCACTGGACTCCAATACCGTCGCCGACTATTTGCTCGATCACCCGCAGTTCTTTGAAGAGCATGCGGAAGTGCTGGCAACGATCAAACTGTCGAGCCCGCTAGGCGGCCGCACCCTGTCGCTGCAGGAACGACAAATGGATGTCTTGCGCGAAAAGCTCAAGATCATGGAAATGCGCCTGGCCGAATTGATCCGCATAGGCCAGGAAAACGATCAAATCTCGCGCAAGTTCCATGCATGGACGCGGGCGCTGCTGTCGGCGCGCAACGATGTCGATTTGCCGCACACACTGACAACCGGCTTGCAAAACATCTTCGCGGTACCGCATGTCACCTTGCGCCTGTGGGGCGTATCGGAAGAATTTGCCCATACCTGGTTTGCCGCGCCGGTTTCTGCCGATTCGCGTCTTTTCTCGAATGGCTTGACCACACCGTTTTGCGGCAGCAACAATGATTTTGAAGCCGCTTCATGGCTAGAAGACGCACCCGCCATACAATCGCTGGCCTTGCTGCCCTTGCGCCTGAACGATGCGCCGCAGGCTTTCGGTCTGCTGGTGCTGGGCTCGCCCGAAGCCAGCCGCTTTACTGCCGACATGGCGACCGATTTCCTGGCCGACATAGGCAAAACTGCCAGCGCCGCACTCTCGGGCCTGCTGGATTAAATCGTCATCGTGAGCGCCGCATCCCATCCTGCCTGGATAGACGCTTATCTCGACCATCTTAAAAGCCAGCGCCAGCTGGCGCCGCTGACGATAGACAGTTACCGGCGCGATTTGCTGGAATTGACTGCACTGGCAACTGCGGCTGACAACCAGGCATCGCTGGCCGCCGTCAGCCATTTCCAGATCCGCAAGTTTGCCGCGCAATTGCATGCCAGAGGCTTGAACGCGCGCTCGATCGCCCGCAAGCTTTCGGCGTGGCGCGGTTTTTTCAACTGGCTATCCGAACAGAATGTGCTGCGCGCCAACCCGGTCGACGGCATCAAGGCGCCCAAACGCAACAAGCCGCTCCCCAAGGCCCTGGCCGCCGACGATGCAGTACGCCTGGTCTCGCAAAAGTCGCCGCAAAAAGCATCTGACACCACGCTGCAGCTATGCAATCACGCGATGTTTGAATTGCTGTATTCAAGCGGCTTGCGCGTCTCCGAACTGGTCGGGCTCGATGTCAAATATGTGCAGGAAAACCGCTACGTATCTGCCGGCTGGATAGATTTCGCCGCGCATGAAGTCATGGTCACCGGCAAAGGCAACAAGATGCGCAGCGTGCCGGTCGGCCAGCCCGCCATCGCTGCACTCACGGCATGGCTGGCGGTGCGCGACACGCTGGTAAAACTGGACCCGCAGCCACTGTTTTTAAGCGAGCGCGGCACGCGCATCTCAAGCCGCGTCGTGCAGTTGCGCCTGAAGGCGCATGCGCAAGCGGTCGGCTTGCCGATGGATGTGCATCCGCATGTATTGCGCCACTCCTTTGCATCCCACGTATTGCAATCGTCCGGCGATTTGCGTGCGGTGCAGGAAATGCTGGGCCATGCCTCGATAGCCGCCACGCAAATCTACACTTCGCTCGATTTCCAGCGCCTGGCGCAGGTATATGACGCCGCCCATCCGCGGGCAAAAAAGAAACCCTGACGCAATCCCGTCGCACTTCAGCAAGGCCACCCGCCTTGCCGCAAACAGATATTGCAACTCAATTGCAAATTACGGCATAATCGACACATCATTTCATCCTCCGCACCATCATGAAAAAAACTGACGCCCCGGACTATCTGGCACTGGCCGAAAGCCAGTTACGCGACACCACGCTGCGCGCCACCGACGCCCGCATCAAGGTCCTGGCCGCGCTGCTGGGTGCGCGCTATGCGTTTTCGCATCAGGATGTACAAGACACGCTGGTCGACATGGACCGCGTCACGCTGTACCGCGCGCTGGACTGCCTGACCGACGCCGGGCTGGCGCACAAGATAGCCGGCGATGATCGCGTGTTCCGCTATAACGCAGGCAGCGAGCATCTGGAGCATGGCGACCAGCATCCAACGCAACAACATCAGCACGGTCACTTCAAGTGCACGCGCTGCGCAAAAGTCTTTTGCATCGACAACGTCGGTGAAAAACTGCTCGCCACCGATGCCAAGTCAAGCCCGGACCCTTCCGCCGCAAGCCTGCGCCAGCAATTGCAAAAAGTATTGCAGGCGACGCTGGGCAAGGGCTTCCAGAGTCACGAAATCGAACTCACGATCAAGGGATGGTGTGCCGATTGCGCACATTGAATTTCAACGCCTCACTTCAACGCATCATTTAAAATTCATGGCACTGATACCCACCACCATCCTGACCGGCTTCCTCGGCGCCGGCAAAACCACGCTGCTCAATCGCATCCTGCAGGAGCCGCATGGCTACAAGATCGCCGTCATCGAAAATGAATTCGGCCAGGAAAATATCGACAATGAAATCCTGGTGCAGGACGGCACCGAGCAAATCATAGAAATGAACAATGGCTGCATCTGCTGCACGGTGCGGGGCGACCTGATCGTGGCCCTGACTGCATTGGCAGAACGCCGCCGCGCCGGCGAACTGAATTTCGATCATGTGGTCATCGAAACCACCGGCCTCGCCAACCCCGGCCCGGTCGCGCAAACCTTCTTCATCGACGAGGAAGTCGCCACCGAATACCTGGTCGATGCCATCATTACCGTGGTCGACGCCAGGCATGCGATGCAACAGCTAGACACGTATGAAGAGGCGCAACGCCAGGTCGGCTTTGCCGATAAACTGCTGCTGTCAAAAACCGATCTGGTCGATGCCACCGAATTGCAAACCCTGATCGCACGCCTCAAGTGCATCAATCCGCGCGCACCTGTCAGCACCACCGACTTCGGTCGCGTGCCGATTGCCGACGTGCTGGATTTGCGCGGCTTCAACCTCAATGACAAGCTCGAGATCGATCCCGATTTCATCGCCGCAGAAGAACATGCACACGAACATCATGAGCATGCTTGCGATGCGCATTGCACACACGAACACCAGCATGACCATCATCATGGACACCACAGCGACAATATCGCCGCCTTCATGTTCAAGAGCGACAGGCCCTTCAATACTGAAAAGCTGGATGAATTCCTCGGCAGCATAGTGCAGGTATTCGGCCCGCGCATGCTGCGCTACAAGGGCGTGTTGTGGATGGATGGCGCCGATCGCAAAGTCGTATTCCAGGGCGTGCACCAGATCATGGGCACGGATATAGGCGGTAAATGGGGTGAAAATGAAGTACGTTCGAGCAAAATGGTTTTTATCGGACAGAATCTGCCGAAAGAAACTTTTATTCTCGGATTGCAAGAATGTTTGGTATAAACTACCGGGGTTTTGAGCTCAGGGGATAGCAGTCTGGGCGATGCGAGGATGAGAGTCGCGCGCAGAATACAAAGGGGTCTGCACGCGTGTAAGTTCATTAAGGACAAGGGACTATGAACGCAACCGCCACAAAATCAGTTAAAAACACAAAAAAACCTGCGCCTAAGGCAGCAGCTGTCGCGCGTGCAAAACCTGCCAGCAAGAGCGCCAAGAAATCGGCCGTGCAACCATTAGCGAAGAAGGCAGTCAAAGTAACGGCCAAACCGCTCAAGGCTGCGGCCAAACCTGCCGTCAAATCCGCTCCCAAAGCAGCGAAAAAACCGGTGGCCAAGAGTGCGGTAAAATCGCCGGCGGTTGCAGCCAAGGGCAAGGCGCCTGCGGCAAAAAAATCCAGCCCTGTAAAAAGCGTCAAGCCGGCGGCGAAAGCTGCAGCCGGGACAAAATCGACAGGCAAAGCAGTAACGAATTCAGTAAAAAAAGTGATTGCTGCCGCCAAGAAACCAGCAGTAGCAGCAACAGTACCGAATAAAGACGCATCTCGATCCAAAGCCGGTAGCGACAAAAAGACCGGCTCCGGATCAGCAGATAAAATTGAACAAGCTGTAGTTTCGAAAGTACGCGAATTGGCAACCAAATCAAGCAAAACAAATCCGGCCGCAGCAGGCGACGGTACTCTGTTAACCGAAGCGCAAATCATGAAGATGGGCGAAAAGGATTACATGAATGAAGCGCAGCTCGCTTTTTTCAAACACCGTTTGCAACAGCTTGAAAAAGACTTGTTGAAAAACGCTGATGAAACCACCGAGCATTTGCGCGAAACCGTGCTGGTTCCCGATCCAGCCGATCGCGCGACGATCGAGGAAGAACACGCACTGGAATTGCGTACCCGCGACCGCGAGCGCAAGCTGCTGAAAAAGGTGCAGCAATCGATAGCCAGCATAGATTCCGGCGATTATGGCTGGTGCGAAGAAACCGGCGAGCCTATCGGCGTGCCGCGTTTGCTGGCGCGTCCTACCGCCACCCTGTCGCTGGAAGCGCAGCAAAGGCGCGAGCTGAAACAGAAATTGTATGGTGACTGATTCCCGCTGGAATTAGCCATCATCCGCACACAAAGCGCGCGGCCTCTATCTGCGCGCTTTGTTTTTTTGCGGAACGCAACCATGTTGCAAATATCCAGACTGACATCGACTGACTAAGCGAGCGATTTTGAAATTCCCTGCATCCTCATCCACCACGCCAGCAACACGGCTTTGCTTCGCAGCATTGCTGGTGGTGGTCGTGCTGTTTGCGCAGTGGATGGGCTTGCGTCACCGGATAGAACATGCGGACCGCGTCGGCACGCTTTATTCAGCGCAGCAAGTCATGCAATCAGCCGAACCTGCCTGGTCCGATGCGACAGCTGCATATACCGGCGACCCGTCGCATTCATGCGCCTTGTTTGACGGTGTGGCGCTGGCCGACAGCGCGCCGGTACTTCCCTATACCCCGCTGCTGCAAGCCAGCGTCCGGGTATTGGCACTGTGGGCTGCCTACACTTCGTGGGATGCCCCTTTCCTCAGTCATTTCTCTTCTCGCGCACCGCCACGGGCGTAACTGATTTTTCCTGTTTGCCGCGCAGCACCTGATCGCCATGCGATCCAGCCGCTGTCGTCCCCATACATTTTCAAGGAAGTATCATGATCGCCCAACGCACCCTGTTGGCAAGCGCCGTTCTATCTGCGCTTGCCTCGCTATCCCATTCCGCTTTTGCGCAAGCGCAAGAGCAAACCCTGCCGGACATCGTTGTCACCTCCACGCCTTTCGGCAGCGCTGAAGCGGCGCAAATCCTGGCGCCAGCCAAGGTTTTGTACGGTGATGAATTGCGTGAAAAACTCGGCAATTCTCTCGGCGATACGTTGTCGCAGGAACTCGGCGTATCAGCCTCGGCATTTGGCGCCGGCGCCTCGCGCCCCATCATTCGCGGCCTCGAAGGTCCACGCGTCAAGATCCTGCAAAATGGCATGTCTGTCATGGATGCATCCAGCCTGTCGAATGATCATGCAGTCGCCGGCGAAGCCGCCACTGCACGTCAGATCGAAATCCTGCGCGGCCCCGCTGCGCTACTGTATGGCTCCGGCGCCATAGGCGGCGTCGTCAACATCGTCAATGAGCGCATCCCTACCGTGCTCAATGCCCAGCCCACCGGCGATGCCGAAGTACGCTTCGGTTCCGCCGATCAAATGAAAAACATGTCCTTGTCGGTTGATGGCGCAGCCGGCGACATAGGCCTGCATGTGGATGGCAATTATCGCGATGCCAACGATTACAGGATTCCCGGCAATGTCAGCCTGAGCGATGCCAGCCTGGGCGCCGGTCATTTGCCCAACTCCTATGCGCGTGCCAACAGCATAGGGCTGGGCGCATCGTACATACAAAGCTGGGGCCACATAGGCGCATCGGTAGGCGTCAATGACGATCGCTACGGCATCCCGACTGCCGAACGCTCCTTCATCACGCTGAAACAAACCCGCTATGACCTGGATGGCTTGATCAGGGAACCGTTCGACAATTTCGAATCGCTGCGCTTCAAACTCGGCCACACTGATTACCAGCATACGGAAAACCTGAAAAACGGCACCCCGGCCACCATTTTCAAGAACGATGCACTGGAAAGCCGCCTGGAACTGACACATAAACCACTTGCCGGCTGGCGCGGCACCTTCGGCCTGCAAACCGAAAATTCGGAATTCTCTGCGCTGGGTGCCGATGGCAGTGGATCCAAAACCGTCCCGCTCACCAAGAGCGATACTATCGCCGGCTTCGTGGTCGAAGAACGCGATTTCGGTCCCTTGCGCGCCAGTGCCGGTGCGCGTATCGAATCGGTCCAACGCAAACCGGATGCCACATCCGGACTGGCGGAACGCGACTTCAATCTGGGCTCGTATTCGCTCGGCGGCTTGTGGACATTCACGCCCGGCTACGGCTTTGGCACTACCGCCTCGATTGCGCAGCGCGCCCCCGCGATTGAAGAACTGTATTCCAGGGGCCCGCACGAATCGACGGCCAGCTACGACACAGGCGACGTCAGGCTGAACAAGGAAACCTCACGCAACTTCGAACTCAGTTTGCAAAAAACTGCGGGACTGGTCCGCTGGAAAGCCAATCTTTTCAAGAACCGCGTGAAGAACTTCATTTACGGACGCACCGATGGCACCAAGGTCGACGAAGCTGGCATCGTCGACCCAACAGGCGAATTCACCCAGCGTTTCTGGGCGCAAAATGGCGCCACGATACATGGCGCCGAAGCCGAACTCAGTTACAACCTGCGCGGCGAAGGCTGGTCCTGGCGTGGTTTTGCCGACACATCGCGCGGCAAACTAACGGGCGCCGGCAATCTGCCGCTGCAACCGGCGACGCGTTTTGGCGCTGAAGTGGCTTACCGCCAAGGCGGCTGGCGCTCGGGCTTGAAGGCCTTGCATGCGCAGCGACAAGACAGGCTGGCGAGTTTCGAAAGTTTCACCACGCCGTCCTACACGCAAGTCGATGCCAATTTATCCTATACCCAGCGCTCGGCGACCATGCCCATCACCTGGTTTGCGATGGTCAAAAATATCCTCAATGAAGATATCCGTCTGTCAACTTCAGTCTTGCGCGCATCGGCACCGCTGGCAGGCAGAAACCTGATTATTGGCGTTCGCACAAGTTTTTAAGGCTAATCGCCTGCTTTTTGGCTACACTAGTGACCTGCAGGAAGCTGCGGGTCGCTTTGTGCCCCCCTCTTGTGTTACCTTTAAGCAGGATTTTTGGCATGGCTTCCATCGGGCAGGCACGGATGGTGGCACTTTATAAACTTGGCGCACTGCCCACTACCTGGCACGTGTTCGCCTTTGCTCACCAGGACAGACGTGGGGATTTTCTCGCTATTTGGCAAGAAGGACCGCCAGCCGGCACGAAAGCCGACTGAGCAGGAATCTTCGCAAAAGAAACGCGACGACAGCAAGGCGCGTGCCGCGGCAAAAACCGAAAACGAGCAGACGCAGCAAGTGCAGCGCAAGGCAGCACATGCAACCGCCATGAAGATCGATGCCATCGAGTCTGAAATGTCATCCGAATTCGTCAAGCCGCTGCCCTTCAGTGGCAATACCATGCCCGGGCCCGTCAGCCAGTTCCTCAACACCACCACGCGCCCGCCCGATACGCGCGCCAATACCAGAACCACGATAGAAAAAACCGTCCCGCTCGAACAAGCGTCGATATTGCCCGACATCATGGGCGCCAGTACCGCCTTCCTGCTCGGCGCCGAAACGGTCATCGGCCCGGTTGCGATCTCCGCTTCTGAAGCGGCACCTGTCATTGAAGAAGCCGCCATCCTGTTCGCCAATAGCCAGACTGATCTGGTCGAACCCATCTTGCTCAATGCGATTGCAGAAGATGCGCTCGGCAGCACACCGCTGACCGTGTGGGGCATGCTGTTTGATCTTTACCAAATCACCGGACAACACAGCGCGTTTGAAAACCTGTCGATCAAATATGCCAACAAGTTTGAAGTGTCGCCGCCGGCATGGGTAGATGGCGGCGCCACCGAGCCCAGCGCCCCCGCTGTGCGGGCCGGCACCACTCCCAGCGTTGCCTTTTCCGGCACGCTCGATGCGAGCATCGTCAAGCAGCTCGAACGCATCAAGAATATGAGTGCGATGAGCAATGTGCTCAAGCTCGAGTTTGCGCGCGTCAGCGAAGTCGATCCGGCAGGCTGTGAGCTGCTGCTCAATGCCTTGAAGACCCTGCAGAAATCCGGCCACAACCTGATCCTGGTCGGCGCGCCGGAACTGGCTGAAAAAATCCGTTCGACACTGGAAGTCGGCCGCCGCGACGAAAGCGAAGCGCCGTGGCTGTTGATGCTGGAGATTTTGCGCCTGCTGAACCGGGAAGCCGATTTCGAAGAAGCCAGCATCGATTACTGCATCACATTTGAAGTATCGCCGCCCGCCTTCGTCGCGCCGCAAAACAAGGTCGTGACCGCGGCAGAAGAATCAGCAGAACCGGATACAGCGGCAAGCGAGCATTTCATGATGCCGGTCGTCATCGATGCGCGTACCGACACGCTGGTAAAAAGCATCACGGTCCATGCGCATACGCATAACCCCGTCATACTCGATTGCGCACGCCTCACACGGATGGATTTCAATGCCGCCGGGCGCCTGTTCGCCGAACTTGCCCCCCTGGTCAGCAGTGGCAAAGTCCTGGAACTGCATAACGCCAACCATTTCATCATCGCACTCTGCAATGTGATGGGCGTCAATGGCCTCGTGCGCATCGTGCCACGCAAGAACTGACCCTGCAATCAAGGATGCAATTTCGACTTGCAATCGAATTGTCCGCCCCCATTTCTTCATGAACATGCGCCTTGAGCGCGATGTTTACCCACATTCTGCATCACATCAGCCACTTCATTTCAGAGGCAAGCATGGAACAATTTCACGGCACCACGATACTTTCGGTGCGACGCGGCAACATCGTTGCGCTCGGTGGCGACGGCCAGGTCACATTGGGCAATATCGTCATGAAAGGCACTGCGCGCAAAGTGCGCAAGGTCTATAACGGCAAGGTACTGGTCGGCTTTGCCGGCGGTACTGCAGATGCATTCACGCTGCTGGAACGCTTTGAATCCAAGCTCGAAAAATATCAGGGACATCTGATGCGCGCATCGGTCGAACTAGCCAAGGACTGGCGCACCGACCGCATGCTGCGCCGGCTGGAAGCGATGCTGCTGGTGGCCGACCATGAAACCACGCTGGTCATCACCGGCAACGGCGATGTGCTCGAACCTACCGATGGCATAGGCGCCATCGGCTCCGGCGGCACCTTTGCCCAATCGGCCGCCAAGGCGCTGCAGGAAAATACCGATTTGACGCCGCTGGAAATCGTCAGCAAATCGCTGACGATAGCCGGCGAGCTGTGCATCTACACCAATCTGTCGCACACGATAGAAACGCTGGAATAAGCGGGTGCCGGAAAATATTTTGCGAAAAGACATCATGAACATGACACCCAAGGAAATTGTTTCCGAACTCGATAAACATGTGGTCGGCCAGGACAAGGCCAAGCGCGCGGTGGCGATTGCATTGCGCAACCGCTGGCGCCGCCAGCAAGTCGCAGAACCCTTGCGCCACGAAATCACGCCGAAGAATATCCTGATGATAGGACCGACCGGCGTCGGCAAGACTGAAATCGCGCGCCGTCTGGCCAAGCTGGCTGATGCGCCCTTCATCAAGATAGAAGCAACCAAATTTACTGAAGTCGGTTATGTAGGCCGCGACGTCGACACCATCATCCGCGACCTGATCGATATCGGCATCAAGCAAACCCGCGAAGCGGAAACGCGCAAGGTGCGTGCACGCGCAGAAGATGCGGCAGAGGATCGAGTGATCGATATCCTGGTGCCGCCGGCACGCGATTTCGGCTTTCATCCATCCTCTGTATCTGCCGGCGACAGCGCCGCCGACAGCGGTAATGCAACGCGCCAGACCTTCCGCAAGCGCTTGCGTGAAGGCACGCTGGACGATACCGAAATCGAGATCGAACTGGCCGAAGCCGGGCCGACGATGGAAATCATGGCGCCGCCCGGCATGGAAGAAATGAGCGAGCAGATCAAGTCGATGTTTTCCGGCGTCGGCGGCAACCGCAAGAAAGCGCGCAAGCTCAAGATCAAGGATGCAATGAAAATCCTGATCGAGGAAGAAGCCGGCAAGCTGGTCAATGAAGACGAGCTCAAGCAAAAGGCGATCGCCAATGTAGAGCAAAACGGCATCGTGTTTCTCGATGAAATCGACAAGATCGCCACGCGCTCGGAAACCGGTGGTGCCGAAGTGTCGCGCGCCGGCGTACAGCGCGATCTGCTGCCGTTGGTGGAAGGCACGACCGTCAACACCAAGTACGGAATGATCAAGACCGACCACATCCTGTTCATCGCATCGGGCGCATTCCACCTGGCCAAGCCATCGGATCTGTTTCCGGAACTGCAGGGACGCTTTCCGATACGAGTCGAGCTGGAATCCCTGTCCATCGCCGATTTCGAGCGCATCCTGACCGGCACCGACGCCTGCCTGACCATGCAATACCAGGCCTTGCTGGACACTGAAGGCGTGCACATCGAATTTGCGCAGGATGGCATACAGCGGATG
>NZ_JAUSME010000252.1 GCF_030645555.1 Herminiimonas sp. | reverse complement strand
GCCCGATACGCCGCCTGCGCTCAAGAATCTGGATGACTTCGGCATTCCTGCATTGGAAGGGCTGGTCAGTTCCATTACAAAAGATATGCCGCAGCAGGGGATTTCAAAGACAGTTGAGCTTGACGGTGAAGACTGGCGTGTTTCCGTATTGCCGATCACACTCGAAGGTTCCGAACCCTTGTACCTGATGACGGCGATTCCAAAGAAGGAGCTGTTTGCGACTGCACTCAAGATTCGTTCGGCATCTATCCTGATTACCTTGCTGGTTATCCTGATCGCAATACCAGTCATCTGGTTCGTGGCGCGCGCCATTTCAAAATCGATGCGCACGCTTGCCAGCGAAGCCGAGACGATACGCCATTTTGAATTCGCTCAGCCTATTACTTTGCGCTCGCATATCGCTGAAGTGAATGCGCTGGCCGAAACCATGGATGGGATGAAGACCACGATACGCAAGTTCATGGACATCACGCATGCAGTTGCAGCAGAGATCGATTTTGAAAACCTGTTGCCGATGCTGTTAAATGAAATCATTGTTGCCGCCCATGCACAGTCTGGCGCCTTGTATTTGATCGATGGCGGCCAGCTGATTCCTTACACGGCAGTTTCCAGAACTGGCACAGAAGTCAGCCGCGGTTTGCGTACTTTGAACATCGATGATTTGCCGACTCTGTTACGTGCTGCAATAGACAGGCAACAGGCGCTGGATGATCTGATGACTGCGGAGGAAGTTGCATCCGCCGGCTTGCATGCGCTGTGTGAAAAGACAGATGCGGCGTGGATGGTTGCGGTGCCACTCTTCAACCGACAGCAGGAATTGCAGGGGCTGATGCTGTTGAAGCGCAAAACGCGCATCGATGGCGCGCAACTGGCCTTCGTCGGCGCCTTGTCGGATTCGGCCAGCAGCTCGATGGAAACACGCGGCTTGATACGCGATCAAAAGGCCTTGTTCGAAGCTTTCATCCAGTTGATTGCTGGCGCCATCGATGCCAAGAGCGAATATACCGCCGGCCATTGCGCGCGCGTGCCTGAGCTGACCAAGATGCTGGCACGCGCCGCCTGTATTCAGGACAGCGGGCCCTACGCCGATTTCGATTTGAGCAAGGATGAGTGGGAGGCGGTGCACGTCGCTGCGTGGCTGCATGATTGCGGCAAGGTGACCACGCCGGAATACGTGGTCGACAAAGCCACCAAACTGGAAACCATCTACGACCGCATCCACGAAGTGCGTATGCGTTTTGAAGTCATCAAGCGCGATGCAGAAATCAA
>NZ_JAUSME010000240.1 GCF_030645555.1 Herminiimonas sp. | reverse complement strand
GAGCGCAAGACGATAGAGCGCGCCAAGGGTTTATTGATGGAACGCCATCGTATCTCCGAAGATGAAGCGTATACAAAACTGCGCCGGATGGCGATGGACAAGAACTTGAAGTTGTCCGAACTGGCGCAACGCATACTCGATGTCGCCGATCTGCTGGGTTAACTGCAATAAGGGCAGGAGCGCGCACTAAATCAATGCATTGCACGAAAAGAGAGCAATAAGAGATCGCTATCTGCACCGTGCCTGTTCCAAATTGCGCAATTAACGCTGGCACGTCAATTGCTAAAGAGTAGCTAGTACCAACGAAGGTGCCAAGAATTAAAAACTGTTTGGACCAATGACGGTCTGGATGGTCAGGACAAGGACGTCCGTGTCGCAAGAGCTCAGCTCTTGCCGACCGGACGTCTTTTTTTTTGCCTTATTAAAACCGCTCTTCGAGGAAAACCATGACAACGAACGACAGGAAATTCAATATGACACGGCGCACCGTCCTGAAAGCAGGCGCAACCATCACCGCCACTGCCTTCAGTGGCCTGGCAACCCAGGGTGTGTGGGCGGCAGGTTCCGACAAGCCGGAAAAAGAAGAAGTCAAGGTCGGCTTCATTCCGCTGACCGATTGCGCTTCGGTGGTCATGGCGTCCGTTATGGGCTTCGATAAAAAATATGGCATCAAGATTATTCCAACCAAGGAATCGTCATGGGCAGGTGTGCGTGACAAGCTTGTCAATGGCGAACTGGATGCGGCGCACGTCTTGTATGGCCTGGTTTATGGCGTGCATGAAGGCATAGGCGGCGCCAAGAAAGACATGGCGGTGTTGATGAACCTGAACAACAACGGTCAGGCCATCACCTTGTCGAAAAAGCTGGCAGACAAAGGTGCTGTCAATGGCGCAGGTCTGGCCAAGCTGATGCAAATGGAAAAACGCGAATACACATTCGCACAAACTTTCCCTACCGGCACCCATGCGATGTGGTTGTATTACTGGCTCGCGACCTACGGCATCAACCCGATGAAAGACGCCAAAGTCATCACCGTGCCGCCACCGCAAATGGTTGCCAATATGCGCGTCGGCAATATGGATGGTTTCTGCGTGGGCGAACCGTGGAATCACCGCGCGATTGTCGACGGCATAGGCATCACCGCTGCGACTACGCAAGACATCTGGAAAGATCATCCGGAAAAAGTGCTCGGCACCACGTCTGATTGGGTTGCCAAGAATCCAAACACTGCACGCGCTTTGACCGCAGCTGTGCTGGAAGCCGGCCGCTGGATAGATGCATCGCTGTCGAACAAGAACAAGATGGCTGAAACGATTGCTGCCAAGTCCTACGTCAACACTTCGGTCGATGTCATCAACCAACGCATACTCGGTCGTTACCAGGATG
>NZ_JAUSME010000230.1 GCF_030645555.1 Herminiimonas sp. | reverse complement strand
CAAGGCCGAAACCGATTGCCATCAACAAACCGAATAGCTGTATTTTCCGTGTCTGCTTCAGCAGCAACAAGTAGATCAGGACCGGAGCAATCGCCGTGGCGCGCATCGCATGGCCGCTGATGCCGGTGAAGTCTATCGCTGCAATACCTGCGCCCCAGCCGATATAGGCAATCTTGGTCGCGATCACCAGCACGATGCCGGCACCGAACAGCAGGCACCAGAGCAAGCATGGTTTCCATGCCCGTGCACCAGCCAGCCAGGCGGCCAGCAAGGCAGCGAGCGGCATCGTGAAATTGCTGTCGGCAAGCTTGGTAAACGTCAGCCAGGAAACCATCTAGTGCCCAGCGCGCTGCATCGTCATTGCTTGCGTTCCTTGCGATACGCAAGCAGCAACATGACGATGCCCAGCACGATCAGCGGCACTGACAGCATCTGTCCGGCAGAAATCGTGACGCCGGCGAAATGCACTTCGTAATCCGGCGTGCGGAAATATTCGGTAAAGAAGCGCGCCGCGCCATACAGCAGCGCAAACATGCCGCCGACTGCCATGCGGGGCCGCGGCTTGCGCGAGAACAGCCACAACAGGATGAACATCAGCAAGCCATCGACCAGCGCCTGATACAGGGGTGAAGGGTGACGCGGCAGGTTGTCTACATTCGGCCAGATCATCGCCCATGGCAATGACGCATCGGTGACGCGGCCCGGTAATTCTGCATTGATGAAATTGCCGAGGCGGCCGAAGGCATAACCAAGTGGCACCATGGGCGCGATGAAGTCCCATACGTCCAGCACATTGCGTCCCTGCTTGCGCGCCCACAAACTCATCGCAAACAGCACGCCGAGGAAGCCGCCGTGGAAGGACATGCCGCCTTTCCATACCTTGAAGATTTCCAGCGGGTTTGAAAAATAATAAGATGGATCGTAAAACAATACTTCACCCAGCCGGCCGCCGACGATCACGCCCAGCACGCCATAGAACAGCATGTCGTCTATGTCTTCCTTCTTCCATCCGGCTTGTGCAATATGCGGCTGTTTGATGCGTATGCGTGCCAGCCAGATGAACTGGGCAAAGGCAGCGAGATACATCAAGCCATACCAGCGTATCGCGAGCGGGCCGATTGATAGTGCAATCGGGTCGGGCATAGGGTGTATCCACATGATCTAGTTCTTTCGCAATAATTCAAGAAAAGCGTGCAGCACCGGCGAGGCATTATCGCGCCGCCATGCCAGCCCGGTTTCGACCAGCGGCGTTTTATTTGCCAATGGTTTGTAGTCGACACCAGGGCGTTTCAGGTTCGACACGGATTGTGGCACAAGCGCGATGCCCATGCCCGCCGACACCAGGCCGATGATGGTTTGCATCTGTATCGCTTCCTGGCCTATGTGCGGCGTCAAACCGGCATCGCGATAGCAAGCCAGGATCGCATCGTGGAAGGCCGGCGCTATCCGGCGCGGGAAAATAATCAGCGGCATATCAGCCAGCGCCTGCAAGCTCACCACCGTTTTCCCTTTGATTGCCTTCAGTCCCTTAGGTGCAGCGAGGATCAAAGGTTCAGATATCACAGGCAAATAATCCAGTTGCAGTTTCGCCTTGTCGGGCAGCGGCGGGATCAGCAGACCGACATCGACCCGTCCCTGCATCAAGTCGTCGAGCTGGATATCGGTCGTCGCTTCGCGCAAATCGATTTCGACATCCGGATAGGTGGCGCGGAATTCGCGCAGGAAAGGGGGCAGCACGCTGTAATCGGCGGTGGACACAAAGGCCAGCGACAGGCGACCGGATGCGCCCGATGCTGCGCGCCGCATCAGGTCGGGCAGCGCAGCCGTTTGCTGCAAAATGCGTTGTGCTTCCGGCAGCAAGGCGGCGCCAGCCGGCGTCAGTGCGACGCTGCGACTGGTGCGGCGGAACAATTGCACGCCCAGCATCGCTTCCAGCGACTGGATCGCCTGCGACAGCGGCGGCTGCGTCATGTGCAGGCGCAGCGCGGCACGGCCAAAATGCATTTCCTCGGCCACGGTGACGAAGTAGCGCAGCTGTCTGAGTTCTATATTCATGGCGTCAGTTTAATCGGTATTGATACTCTATACATATTGATCATGATGGAATCATATAATTGACACCCAGCTCAGTGCAAGGCAATCTAGCGGCTCTTAACCCGGAGGCATCATGGCATTCAATCGTCGCTCAAAAAACATCACGCAGGGCGTATCCCGCAGCCCTAACCGCTCCATGTATTACGCATTGGGCTATGAAAAAGCCGACTTCGACAAGCCCATGGTCGGTATCGCCAACGGTCACTCGACGATTACGCCATGCAACTCCGGCCTGCAAAAACTGGCTGATATCGCGATCACGGCGATCAAGGATGCCGGCGCCAATCCGCAAGTGTTCGGTACGCCGACCATTTCCGACGGCATGTCTATGGGCACCGAAGGGATGAAGTATTCGCTGATTTCGCGCGAAGTCATCGCCGACTGTATTGAAACTGCCGTCAACGGCCAGTGGATGGATGGCGTGCTCGTCATCGGCGGCTGCGACAAGAATATGCCGGGCGGCATGATCGCGATGCTGCGCACCAACGTGCCCAGCATCTATGTCTACGGCGGCACCATCAAGCCGGGCCACTGGAAGGGCAAGGACCTGACCATCGTGTCCGCATTTGAAGCCGTCGGCGAATTCACCGCCGGCCGCATGTCGCAGGAAGACTTCGACGGCATAGAACGCAATGCCTGCCCGTCGTCCGGTTCCTGCGGCGGCATGTACACCGCCAACACGATGTCATCTTCATTTGAAGCGCTCGGCATGGCGCTGCCATATTCATCGACGATGGCCAATCCCGACGATGAGAAAGTCGGCTCGGCTGCCGAATCGGCCCGCGTGCTGGTCGAAGCGATCAAGAAGGATTTGAAGCCGCGCGACATCGTCACGCGCAAGGCTATCGAGAATGCGGTTGCAGTCATCATGGCAACCGGCGGCTCGACCAACGCAGTGCTGCATTTCCTGGCGATCGCGCACGCAGCGGAAATCGACTGGACCATAGATGACTTCGAGCGCATGCGCAAAAAAGTCCCGGTCATCTGTGATTTGAAGCCGTCGGGTCAATATGTCGCAACCGATCTGCACCAGGCTGGCGGCATTCCGCAAGTGATGAAAGTGCTGCTCGATGCCGGCCTGTTGCATGGCGATTGCATGACGATCACCGGCCAGACCATAGCCGAATCATTGGCGGACATTCCATCGGTGCCGCGTGCCGATCAAAAAGTGATACACACGATAGACAAGGCCCTGTATGCACAAGGCCACCTGGCCATCCTGAAAGGCAATCTGTCGCCCGAAGGTTGCGTAGCCAAGATCACCGGCTTGAAAAATCCTGTCATCACCGGACCTGCGCGCGTATTCGATGATGAATACTCGGCAATGGATGCCATCATGGCAAACAAGATCGTTGCCGGCGATGTGCTGGTCATGCGCTACCTCGGACCTAAAGGCGGCCCGGGCATGCCCGAGATGCTGGCGCCTACATCTGCTCTGGTCGGGCAGGGTCTGGGTGAATCGGTAGGCTTGATCACCGACGGCCGTTTCTCCGGCGGCACCTGGGGCATGGTGGTCGGTCACGTGTCACCGGAAGCCTTTGTCGGTGGCACCATCGGTCTGGTCGAAGAAGGCGATTCAGTGACGATAGATGCACGTCAATTGCTGATTCAATTGAATGTGCCGGAAGAAGAGATCGCACGTCGCCGCGCCAACTGGAAGCAACCTGCACCGCGTTACACCCGTGGCGTGCTGGCGAAATATGCGGCCTTGGCATCGACTGCCAGCAAGGGTGCTGTCACTGGTTGATCGCTGCTACACAGAACGCAAAAAAGCCGGATGAAAATCCGGCTTTTTTTATGGGTAAAGCTGCTTTGTGGGATGGCTGCTTGCGACCAAACGCATGCATCGCTGCGGCTCTTCCTATGCCCTCAGATCCGTCGCGCAGCGATCAGCGCTTCAGTTGTGACAGGTCACGCACTGCACCGCGGTCTGCGGAAGTCGTCAGCGCGGCATAGGCTTGCAGCGCTTGCGAGACATAACGCTCGCGGTTCACCGGCCGCCAGGCGCCTTCGCCGCGTGCTTCCATCGCGGTGCGACGGCGCGCCAATTCTTCCGCGCTGAGGCGTAGGTTGATCGTGCGTAATGGAATGTCGATGTCTATCATGTCTCCTTCTTCCACCAGGCCGATCGCGCCACCTTCGGCTGCTTCCGGCGAGGCGTGGCCAATCACGAGGCCGGAGGAGCCGCCAGAGAAACGGCCGTCGGTGAACAAGGCGCAGGCCTTGCCGAGTCCCTTCGACTTTATGTATGAGGTCGGGTACAGCATTTCCTGCATGCCCGGACCGCCTTTCGGTCCTTCGTAACGGATGATGACGACGTCGCCTGCATGCACGGTATCGCCGAGGATCGCTTCCACCGCCGAATCCTGACTTTCAAACACGCGTGCCTTGCCGGAGAATTTCAATATGCTTTCATCCACACCGGCGGTCTTCACGATGCAACCTTTCTCTGCAATATTCCCGTACAGCACAGCAAGACCACCGTCCTGGGAATACGCATGCGCGAGGTCACGAATGCAACCGGCGCTGCGATCGAGGTCGTTCTTTTCGTAG
>NZ_JAUSME010000222.1 GCF_030645555.1 Herminiimonas sp. | reverse complement strand
AGAGCGACGACGCCGAAGGCGATGACATACCGGCGGCAGAATTGCTGGAAGACCGTGTGCATCAAGCCGAAGAATTGGTCGCGGCGACGCAGGCACGCTGGTCGTATGTGCTGAACAATCTGGACCGGCCCTTGCGCGAAGTCAGGAATGAGTTACTTGCGCTGGGCATGGAGAAACTGGCGACGGTATTCAACGAGCGCTTGCACGCGCAACCGGAGGCGACGCTGTTCGACGTGGTGCAGGATAGAACCGTGCGCATTTCGTGGAAGATCGAGGCGCGCATCCCGTTGCGCCAGATATTCAATGGCGCTGCGTTCCGCCTGATCCTGGAAGAAGTGACGGCGATACACAAGCGCATCCTGCGCGGCCGCGTCTTCGTCGCGCTGCACATGCACGCCGGCGACGGCAATGTGCACACGAATATCCCGGTCAATTCCGATCACTATGAAATGCTGCAGGATGCGCATGCGGCCGTGGCGCGCATCATGGCGCTGGCGCGTTCGCTCAATGGCGTGATTTCGGGCGAGCACGGCATAGGCATCACCAAGCTGGAATTCCTGACCGATGCCGAAATGGTTGACTTCCGCGCATACAAAATGCGCATCGATCCGGAAGGCCGTTTCAACAAGGGCAAGTTGATGGACATGCCGGAGTTGAGCGCCGATTTGCGCAATGCCTACACGCCTTCATTTGGCTTGATGGGCCATGAATCGCTGATCATGCAGCAAAGCGATATCGGCGCGATTGCCAACAGCGTCAAGGATTGCCTGCGCTGCGGCAAATGCAAACCGGTCTGCGCGACGCACGTACCGCGTGCGAACCTGCTGTACTCGCCGCGCAACAAGATACTGGCGACTTCCCTGCTGGTCGAAGCCTTCCTGTATGAAGAGCAGACGCGGCGCGGCATCTCGATCAAGCACTGGGAAGAATTCGAAGACGTTGCCGATCACTGCACCGTCTGCCATAAATGCCTGACGCCTTGCCCGGTCGATATCGATTTCGGCGATGTGTCCATGAACATGCGCAACCTGCTGCGCAAGATGGGCAAGAAGTCCTTCAATCCAGGCACGGCTGCATCGATGTTTTTCCTCAATGCGACCGACCCGGCGACCATCAATGCCACGCGCAAGGTGATGATCGAGTGGGGCTACAAGGCCCAGCGCCTCGGCCATGAAGTCTTGAAAAAATTTGCGAAGAAGCAAACTGCTGCGCCGCGTGCGACGGTAGGCAAGCCTCCGGTCAAGGAACAGGTGATCCACTTCATCAACAAGAAGATGCCGGGCAACCTGCCGAAGAAGACTGCGCGCGCCTTGCTCGATATAGAAGACGACAAGGTCGTGCCTATCATCCGCGATCCGAAGACCACCACGATGGATACCGAGGCGGTGTTTTACTTCCCCGGTTGCGGTTCCGAGCGCCTGTTTTCGCAAGTCGGCCTGGCCACGCAGGCTATGCTGTGGAATGTCGGCGTGCAGACGGTCTTGCCGCCGGGTTATCTGTGCTGCGGTTATCCGCAACGCGGCACTGGCAATTTCGACAAGGCCGAGAAAATCATCACCGATAATCGCGTGCTGTTCCATCGCATGGCCAACACGCTCAATTATCTCGACATCAAGACTGTCATCGTCTCTTGCGGCACCTGTTACGACCAGTTGCAGGGCTACCAGTTCGACAAGATATTTCCGGGTTGCCGCATCATCGACATCCATGAATACCTGATGGAAAAAGGCATCAAGCTCGAAGGCGTCAATGGCGTGCGTTACATGTATCACGACCCATGCCACACGCCGATGAAGCTGCAGGATCCGCTGAAAACGGTGAATGCCTTGATCACCACCGCAGATGCGCAAAAAATCGAAAAGAACGACCGTTGCTGCGGCGAGTCAGGCACGCTGGCAGTGTCGCGTCCCGACGTGTCGACGCAAGTGCGCTTCCGCAAGGAAGAAGAAATGAACAAGGGCGCCGATAAATTGCGCAGCGACGGCTTTACCGGCGAAGTCAAGATTCTGACTTCCTGCCCATCGTGTTTGCAGGGTTTGTCGCGCTTCAATGACGACTCTGAAACCACGGCCGATTACATCGGGGTCGAAATGGCCCGGCATTTGCTCGGACCTAACTGGCTGCCTGAATACGTGGCCCGCGCCAACAATGGCGGCATAGAACGGGTGCTGGTATAGGCATGGCAGCGGCATGTGAATTGTGCGCGGTCGCGGGCGGTGAAGTCATCTTCCGCAATGCGCGATTGCGCATCGTGCTGGTCGATGATGCGAATTACCCCGGCTTTTGCCGCGTGATCTGGAATGCGCACGTCAGGGAAATGACCGATCTGGCGATACCGGAACGCTCGGCCCTGATGCAGATGGTCTGCCAGGTGGAGGCTGCGCAACGCGAGGTTTTGCAGCCGGAGAAAATCAATCTGGCCTGCCTTGGCAACATGGTGCCGCACCTGCACTGGCACCTGATTCCGCGCTTTGCCGACGATGCGCATTTCCCGCACCCGATCTGGGCCTCGCCGGTACGCCAGACTGCAGAAGATGTGCTGGCGCACAGGCGTGCCTTGCTGCCGGCATTGCGTGCAGCGCTGCTGCGCCATGCATCGTGTACAGCTTGATGCCCGGGTCACTGATATTGCACTGCATCGGCACTGCCGCCGATGCCTAATCTGAACTGAACGAGAGACGATCATGGCTGGTTCCAAACAAACACCTCCCGCACCGCAACCCACCGGGCTAACCGTGCGCAAGCAATCGCGCGTACTCGAAGTCGAGTTCGACGATGGCGCCGCATTTTCACTGCCGTTTGAATTGCTGCGCGTATGGTCGCCATCGGCGGAAGTGCGCGGCCACGGCCCGGGGCAGGAAACCCTGCAAACCGGCCAGCGCAATGTTGAAATCAACGCGGTCGAGCCAGTCGGCAACTATGCGATCAAGCCGGTTTTTTCCGATGGCCACGATACCGGCATCTTTTCATGGGAATACCTGCATCACCTCGGCAGCAACAAAGAGGCCTTGTGGGAAGATTATCTGCGCCGCCTGGAAGCCGCCGGCTTCACGCGCGACAGCGGTCGCGATGCGCCTATGAACAAGGCTGCAGCCAGCGGCGGCTCTTGCGGCAGCCATTGATTTGGCTGGCCGGCGGGCCTGAAAATTAACGCTTGCTTCACATTTCCTTAACGCTTGTATAATGTAATTTCCTTAAGCTGCCAGTCATGACAAATTCCACACATTTCGGTTATCAAACCGTCGCTGAAGAAGAGAAGGTCCACAAGGTCGCCGAAGTGTTTCATTCGGTCGCCGCCAAGTACGACGTGATGAACGATGTCATGTCGGCCGGGCTGCATCGCCTGTGGAAGAGTTTCACGATTGCGCAGGCGGGCATACGTCCGGGTTTCAAGGTGCTCGATATTGCGGGCGGCACCGGCGACCTGGCCAAGGCATTTGCCAAGAAGGCGGGACCGACCGGCGAAGTCTGGTTGACCGATATAAATGAGTCGATGTTGCGCGTCGGGCGCGATCGGCTGTTGAACAATGGCTTGATCATCCCCACATCATTGTGTGATGCGGAGAAACTGCCCTTTCCCGACAATTATTTTGATCGCGTCAGCGTGGCTTTCGGTTTGCGCAACATGACGCACAAGGATGCAGCGCTGGCAGAGATGCGGCGTGTATTGAAGCCCGGCGGCAAGTTGCTGGTGCTGGAGTTTTCCAAGGTCTGGGAGCCTTTGAAAAAACCGTATGACATTTATTCGTTTTCGGTGTTGCCGTGGCTGGGTCAACGCATAGCAGGAGACGCCGATAGTTACCGCTATCTGGCTGAATCGATACGCATGCATCCCGACCAGGAAACGCTGAAAAAAATGATGCAGGATGCAGGGCTCGAAAGAGTTGAGTATTTCAATTTGACAGCCGGCGTGGCGGCATTGCACACCTGTATAAAACTTTAGGAGACAGGCATGAAAAAATTATTATTGGTAGTGGCGGTCATGGTCAGTTCGATGACCTTCATCGCGACCGAAGTGCAAGCCAAGCGCATGGGCGGTGGCGGCTCGTTCGGCAAGCAATCGCAAAGCTATCAGCGTACAGCGCCAGCGCAATCGTCGCCTACCAACACAGCCAAGCCTGCTGCTGCGCCTGCAGCTGCTGGTGCAGCCGGTGCTGCGGCCGCGGCCAAGCCTAGCATGATGCGCAACATCCTTGGCGGCGCCTTGCTCGGCCTCGGCCTGGGCGCATTGCTGTCGCACCTCGGCATCGGCGGCGCATTCGCCAGCATGATCAGCACCATCCTGATGGTTGCCCTGTTCGCATTTGCCGCGATGTTCATCTATCGCATGATCAAGAACAAGAGCGCAGGCAACAATGCGCAGCCTTCGTTCGCCAACGGTTTTTCGGCCAAGAACGACACGCCTGAAATCGGTTCGCGCATAGAGCAGCCTTACAGCCAGCCTGCTGCACTGCAATCGGCTGCTCCAGCGGCATCCGGCGCAACGTTTGGCGCACCACAGGAAGCCGGCAATGAATTACCGGCCGACTTCGATGTGCAATCCTTCATCCGCAATGCAAAAACCCACTTCATCCGCCTGCAAGCGGCGTGGGACAAGGCTGATATCGAAGACATCCGCGAATTCACCACGCCGGAAATGTTTGCTGAACTGAGACTGCAATTGCAGGAACGCGGCGCCACGGCTAACCAAACCGATGTCGTCTCGATCGAAGGCGAATTCTACGGCGTCGAAACCGTAGGCGACGATTACATCGCCAGCATCAAGTTCACCGGCATGATCAAGGAAGCCGCCAACGCACCGACCGAGCCATTCTCGGAAGCGTGGAACCTGTCCAAGCCTGTCCATGGCAACGGCGGCTGGGTGCTGGCAGGCATACAGCAACTGTAATTCCCCAGCAGCAGCCCAGCGTAGATAGTTAGCGACGCTGCGCAGCAAACTGCTAAACTTGAAGCCGCCCGTGTCCAGACACCGGCGGCTTTGTTTTTTGCTGCCCCTTTTTGATAATGACTCCCCTTAATCCGACCCAACTCTATCCCGCTGCCATCAACCACCTGCTCGCACAGGAAGCATGGGCGCGCGCCAAACTGATCCCGCATGCAGGCAAGATCGCCGTACTCGATGGCGGCGTGCTGGCGGCTCGCCTGAAGGTGACCAGCGATGGCATGCTGGAAGCCGCCACAGAAAATGAGGCCGCGACCGTAACGATACGCGTGCAGCTGGCCGACCTGCCGCTGATCATGCAGAATCGCGAGCGCGCGTTTTCATACGTGAAGATAGAAGGCGATGCCGATTTTGCGAATACGATTTCACAACTCAGCCAGGGTTTGCGCTGGGAAGCGGAAGACGATTTGAGCAAGGTGTTTGGCGATATCGCCGCCACCAGGATGGTGGCCGGTGCGCGCTCTGCGCTGGATGCGGCCAAATCGCTGCATCAGTCGGTGACTGAAAACGTGGCCGAATATTTTCTGGAAGAAAAGCCGATGCTGGTCCGTCCGCAAGCGGTGGCAGACTTTACCGCCGACGTGACCAGGTTGCGCGACGATGTGGCGCGACTCGCCAAACGGATAGAAAAGCTGAAGGGCAGCAAGCAATGATATTGAAATTCCTCCGCGTTTTAAAAATCATGCGGGTCGCGATCCGTTATGGCCTCGATGAAATCGCGATGTCCGGCCTCTCGATACCGCGCACGGCCAAATTATTGAATCAAGTCCTGTTCTGGCGCGACATCTCGGCGCCGCGCGGCGAACGGCTGCGTCGCGCACTGGAAGACCTCGGCCCCATCTTCGTCAAGTTCGGCCAGGTGCTGTCGACCCGGCGCGACCTGATGCCTATGGATATCGCCGATGAACTGGCGCGCCTGCAGGATCGCGTGCCACCGTTTTCATCCGAGCTGGCGATAGAGCAAATCATCAAGTCGCTGGGTGCGCATCCGGATGTATTGTTTGCGCATTTCGAGCGCGAGCCTATCGCCTCCGCCTCTATCGCCCAGGTGCATCTGGCGCGACTGAAGAATGGCCGTGACGCCGCCGTCAAGGTGCTGCGTCCCGGCGTCAAGAAATCGATAGATGACGATGTCGCCCTGATGCATATCGTCGCCGGCCTGATCGAGCGCGTGTGGGCAGACGGCAAGCGCCTGAAGCCGAAGGAAGTGGTCGCCGAGTTCGACAAGTATCTGCATGACGAACTGGACTTGATGCGCGAAGCCGCCAACGGCAGCCAGCTGCGGCGAAATTTTGCCAAATCCGATTTGCTGATGGTGCCGGAAATGTTCTGGGATTATTGCTCGACCTCGGTCATCGTGATGGAGCGCATGATAGGCATCCCGATTTCGCAGACCGAGCGCCTGATCGCCGCCGGCGTCGATTTGAAAAAACTCTCGCGCGATGGGGTAGAGATATTCTTCACGCAGGTATTCCGCGACGGCTTCTTCCATGCCGACATGCATCCGGGGAATATCCTGGTATCGACAGAGCCGGCAACCCTGGGCCGCTACATCGCGCTCGATT
>NZ_JAUSME010000243.1 GCF_030645555.1 Herminiimonas sp. | reverse complement strand
GGCTGGGGGCAGGCAGTAAAGCCTCAGGCTGTCAGTCGCACATCGCCCGATGCCGCCGAGCGGCTGCCTGCGACAGGCTGGTTGCTGCAGCCATGATAGGCGAAGGCAATAGAAGTCTTGACGGCTGGCGTGGCATTCACGCCGGCTGCATGAAACAGGCGGCTATGGAAAAACACGACATCGCCCTGCTGCAGGTCGACAGATATTCCCTGCGCGAACAAGGCCTGGTTGGCCGGATGTTCGGGGCGCAGAAAATCCAGTTCGTCTAGCTGCTCATCGGCGATGTCCCACCGATGCGAGCCGGGGATGAATTTCAAGCCGCCGTTGGCGGATGTTTCATCGCCCAGCGCCAACCATACGCAAATCAGGTCCGGTTGCGTGAAGGACCAGTAACGGATATCGCGGTGCCAGCCGGTTGCTGTGCCGTATTGCGGATGCTTGGTCATCACGCAATTGTGATGCGCCAGCGTCAGGCATACCGGTTCGTCGAATAACTGTTCAAGCTTGGCCACGACGCGCGTATCCCTGGCCCAGTTGCGGAAGCAGTCGTCCCTGTCATAGGCGCCACGCAGGCGGCGCACCGTTCTGCCGCCTTCTGCATCCAGCGATGCGGGCGCGCCAGCGTAGCCCAGTTCCGCCTCGTATTCCAGCGGCGGCAGAGCAGCGTGCAGCTGCTGTTGCGCGACCGCCAGCATCTGTACGCAGGCGGCTGGCTCCAGCATGTTTTTGAATAGCAGATAGCCGTCGGTTTCGAATTGCGCGATCTGTTGAGCGGAAAGTGCCGCGCCCATCGCGCTGGTTTTTGCCTGGTTCATTTGCATGAGTACGGTTGCATCATCATAGAAACGCTAGTGTAAGGCCTGTAGTCCCGGTTTGCCGATAGCGCACTTGCAGAAGTATTTTATATGACGGCCGTGGCAGTGCTGGCGGAGACTACGATGCGGTTGCGACCCTCGGCTTTTGCCTGATACAGCGCCGTGTCGGCACGCGCGAAGAAGCTGTTCAGGGTTTCGCGGTTTTCATATTCGGCCACGCCCATGCTGGCGGTGAGCGAGAGTGCGCTGCCGGGCAATTCGAAATCGTGGCTGGCGATGATGTGGCGCAGCTTTTCTGCAATCGTCGTTGCCTGCGCCAGTGGACAATCCTGCAAGAGTATCAGGAATTCCTCTCCGCCCCAGCGGGTAACGATATCGCTTTCGCGCACGGCTTCTTTTGTGAGGGCGGCTATTTTCTGCAGGATACGGTCGCCGGCAAGATGGCCATGATTGTCATTTACCAGTTTGAAAAAATCAATATCGAACAGGATAGTGGAAAGCGGGCTGCCGCGGCGTTCGCTATCGAGTATCGCTTGCTGGAACACGATTTCAAATGCCTGCCGGTTCAGCAAACCGGTCAGTGAGTCGGTGCCGGCGATGGCGAGCAGTCGCCGCTGGTAGCGGTTGACGGCAAACAAGGTCAGCGCCAGAATCAGCAGGGTCACGATGGCGCTGATGATGATGTTGACGATGAAGACGCGCTGGATAGGCTTTACATTATCGCTGATGCTTTGCTCCACCAGCAGATACCAGTCCAGTTCCGGTATGAAGCGTGAGCTCATCAAAACTGTCACGCCATTGTGCTGATACTCGAGCTGGGTCGGCGTGCTGCTGCGGTTCAATATGTCTTTGGCGATAGTCGAGACGCCGGGTAATGCAGTGATCGATCCATGGACATCCTTCATCGATTTGCCGGTCATCTTGATGATGCCATCCTTGTCGATGAAATAGATATTGCGATGGAAGCGCGTCTGATAGCTGTCCAGAATATCGGTCATCGTATCCAGCGCCAGCCCGACGCCAGTGGCGCCGATGAAATTGCCGTCGTAATCCAGCACGCGATGGTTGATGAAGATGGTCATCGTATCGCGGTTGCCCATGTCTATGTCGACATTGGTTTCATAGTCAGTCTTGAGTGCCCGCACCCGGTAAAACCAGATATCGCGCGGCTCATTTTCCTTTACCGTTTTCAGCAAGCCGTCGGCGTAGTAATAGTGATGCGTGCGTTCCGAAACCATGAAGCTGGTGATCGTGTTGTATTTTTCCTTGACCTCTTTCAGGTAGCGCTTGATCTGCTCCATGTCGGTTTCGCCGGCAATGATCCAGTCGCGCAGGAAGGTGTCGCTTGCCATCAGCGACGAGATGAAGATAGGGCGCAGTATGTCTTTCTGGATTTCCGAATAGATGTTGTCGCTGGTGAGCGGTAGCTCCTGTTCGACCACGTTTTGACGGATCGCGTCGCGCGAAACAATATAGCTGGCACCTATCGTGGTCAGGAAGCCGGTAACCAGCAAGATGCTGATCCAGCTGAGCAGGCGATATTTTTCCGAGGCGAGGCGCATGAGGTTCAGATGTGTGGGTTGGGTCGCGGGACGCGATGTCTGCAAAGATCGCTGGCGCTCTCCTGACATCCGGCATTATACGGCCAGGTTTGCGGCAACCCGCATGTCAGACGCCTGCTGCTGCGGACGTACCTTGCATTTACGTATAATGAAAAAATTCATATAACAAGCTCCCTCATCATGACGCGCATCTGCCCGAAGTGTTCATACGCCCGCAAGCCAACTGATGAAGCGCCGGAATGGCAATGCCCATCTTGCCAGGTCGCCTATATCAAGGCGGGAGGTGAGCCGGCACCAGTCAACTACGGTCGATATGGCGGACCGGCGGCAACAAGCAAATCCTCATCCGGCGCGCTCAAATGGATAGTCATACTCGCCGTGTTCGGTGGCGGAATATTTTTTGGCAAACCACTGTGGTCCAGCAAGAACGCGCCGCTGACAGTCGTTGCGACTGCGCAGCCGGCAGTGACACTGTATGCGACTGAATGGTGCGGTTATTGTGCCGCCGCGCGCAAGCTGTTTGAAGATAACGGCATCGATTACGTCGAGCTGGATGTAGAAAAAACCAGCGCCGGTTACGAAGGCCACAAAAAACTCGGTGGCAATGGCGTGCCGCTGATCGTCATAGGTACAGATGTCTTGCACGGTTACAACGAAGGCGCATTGCGCAGCAAATTGAAGCCGTGGATTAAGCCCTCATGATAAAAGCGCGTCCTGCGTTTCTGAAAACAATTTGAAAGGTGCATATGCGCAAGACCAAACTTCCATCCGGTGTAGCAATACCGGTGCTCGGCCAGGGTACCTGGTACATGGGCGATGAGCCGCGCCGCCGTGCCGATGAAATTGCCAGCCTGCGGCTGGGGCTAGATCTCGGCATGACGCTGATCGATACGGCGGAAATGTATGGCGACGGTGCCTCGGAAAAACTGGTGGGCGCGGCGATTGCGGGCCGTCGTGACGAAGTGTTCTTGGTTAGCAAGGTCTTGCCGAGCAATGCAACGCGCAGCGGCACGATCGCTGCCTGCGAACGCAGCCTGAAACGTCTGGGCACCGATCGTATCGATCTGTATCTGTTGCACTGGCGCGGCCGCACGCCATTTGCCGAAACCATCGCTGCGTTCGAGGCGCTGCAGGATGCGGGAAAAATCCGTCACTGGGGCGTCAGCAATATGGATGTCGACGACATGCAGGAAATTGCGCGGGCATCAGGTGGCGCTGCGATGGCGACGAATCAGGTTTTGTACAACCTGACGCGGCGCGGCATTGAATACGACCTGTTGCCGCAAGCGCAGGCGCGCGGTTTGCCTGTGATGGCATATTCGCCTATCGAGCAGGGGCGCTTGGCTGAATATCCAGAGATCGAGGAAATTGCCGACCGGCACGGCGTCACGCCGGCGCAGATTGCACTGGCGTGGGTGTTGCGTCAGCAGGGCGTGATCGCGATTCCCAAAGCGGCAACGCCGCGCCATGTACAGGAAAATCGTGCCGCGCTCGACCTGCAATTGACGCCGCAAGACCTGGCGGACCTGGATGATGTTTTCCCGCCGCCTAGCGGCCCGGAATCGCTGGAAATGATTTAATCTCCAACTGTCATTCCCGCCTACGCGGGAATGACAGCAGACAGTAGGGCGCGATACATTTCAATCCGCTTCACCACGTACTTCCAGCGCACCGCGCATCAAATCAAAAGCCTGCCGCGTAAATGCATCTGCCTGACTGCATTTCATTTTCAATAGCAGCGTCACCGCATCACCGTATTGCGCATCCAGCACGGCAACTTCGTATTGTTCGCACAGTCGCCGCAGCGTTGATTCATCAGCAAACTGCAGCACAAAGCGTCGTTCGCACATGGGCTCGACCGGCACCAGTTCCGCCGTCTTGATCGCTTCTGAAATGGCCTGGCCATAAGCGCGTGCGAGGCCGCCGGCGCCCAGCTTGATTCCGCCCCAGTAACGCACGACTACTGCCAGCACATTGAAGACATCCTTGTGCACCAGCACGTTGTACATGGGCCGCGCCGCCGTACCCGACGGTTCGCCATCATCATCGAGGCCGGAGTCGCCCTCGCACAGCAAGACCCAGCAGACATGCACGGCGTTCGGATGCTGGGCGCGCAGCTCCGCCAGCTTCGCACGCGCTTCGGCACGCGTGCTCAATGGATACAGCAAGCCTATGAAGCGGCTCTTCTTGATTTCGATTTCGGCGGTGGCGGCTGCGGCTAGCTGGTACATGCAATGAGAGTCAGTATGGATGGCGCGGCTATTTTCGGATTCAATAAAAGACAGCCAGCCACACCGTTGCTTCTTCTGCGCTGGTCCACTCGACCCTGTGTTTTTCATGCGCCGGGATATGGACGTACATGCCGGGGGTGAGATGCATGGTGTGCTCGTCTTTGGCAAAGCGCAAACCCGCTTCGCCTTTCAACAGCACGACCCACTCACCCAAGTCCTGGTCATACCAGCAGCCTGGCGCCGAGCGATGCCCTTGGGAGACGATGCGCTCTATCTTCAGCGTGCCGGAAGTGAGCAGGGTTTCTGCCAACTCGTCAGGAAGTTCCGCAGGGATGTGTTGAAACAGATTGCCGTTTTCCATCACTGCGGAAGCATCCAGTTAAACCGACAGCGGCTTGTAACGGATACGCTTGGGTTTCGCACCTTCTTCACCCAGACGCTTGCGCTTGTCTGCTTCGTATTCCTGATAGTTACCATCGAAGAACGATACTTGCGAATTGCCTTCAAAGGCGAGGATGTGGGTCGCGATACGATCGAGGAACCAGCGATCATGCGAAATCACCAGCACGGAGCCGGCGAATTCCAGCAAGGCATCTTCCAGTGCGCGCAGGGTTTCCACGTCCAGATCGTTCGACGGTTCATCCAGCAGCAGCACGTTGCCGCCCATCAGCAGGGTTTTGGCCAAATGCAAGCGGCCGCGTTCACCGCCGGACAGATTGCCGACGATCTTTTGCTGGTCGCCGCCCTTGAAGTTGAAGCGTCCGAGGTAGGCGCGCGATGGCATTTCAAAACGGCCTACAGTCAGGATGTCGGCACCGCCAGTCACATCTTCAAACACGGTCTTGCTGTCGTTGAGCGACTCGCGCGATTGATCGACGATAGACACGCGTGCAGTAGTGCCGATCACGACTTCGCCACTGTCCGGCTGCTCCTTGCCGGTGATCAGTTTGAACAAGGTCGATTTACCGGCACCGTTAGGGCCGATGATGCCGACGATGGCGCCGGGCGGAATTTTGAAGCTGAGGTTATCTATCAACAGGCGATCGCCGAAGGCTTTCGAGACATTCTTGAATTCGATCACTTCATTACCGAGGCGCTCGGCAACCGGGATGAAGATCTCCTGCGTCTCATTGCGCTGCTGGTATTCGTGTTCCGACAATTCATTGAAGCGGGCCAGACGGGCTTTCGATTTTGCCTGGCGGCCTTTCGGATTCTGCCGTACCCATTCGAGTTCTTTCGCGATGGTTTTCTGGCGCGAGGATTCGGTGGCTTCTTCCTGCTTCAGACGATCGCCTTTTTGTTGCAGCCATGAACTGTAATTGCCTTTCCACGGAATGCCGCTGCCGCGATCGAGTTCCAGTATCCATTCAGCGGCATTGTCGAGGAAGTAGCGATCATGCGTGATGGCGACCACGGTGCCCGGGAAGCGTTGCAGGAATTGCTCGAGCCAGTCGACCGATTCGGCATCCAGATGGTTGGTCGGCTCATCGAGCAAGAGCATGTCTGGTTTCGACAGCAACAGGCGGCACAGCGCGACGCGACGTTTTTCACCGCCTGACAGTACGCCTATCTTGGCATCCCATGGTGGCAGGCGCAGCGCATCGGCTGCCATTTCCAGTTGCTGTTCCGGATTGTCGCCGGCGGAGGTCGAGATGATCGCTTCCAGTCGGCCCTGTTCGGCGGCGAGCGCATCGAAGTCGGCGTCCGGTTCTGCATAGGCGGCGTACACGGCGTCGAGCTTGGCTTTCGCTTCGAATACTTCGCCGAGGCCGCCTTCCACCACCTGGCGCACGGTTTGTTCGGGATCGAGTTGCGGTTCCTGCGGCAGGTAACCTATATTCAGGTTGGGCGCAGGGCGTGCTTCGCCTATGATGTCGGTATCTATGCCAGCCATGATTTTCAACAGCGTCGATTTGCCTGAGCCGTTCAAGCCGAGCACGCCGATTTTTGCGCCGGGGAAGAATGAGAGGGAAATGTCTTTCAGGATTTGACGCTTTGGTGGGACGATCTTGCCCACGCGATTCATCGTGTATACGTAATTTGCCATTGTAATTTCGGTAATGTTTCAGTAAATGAGTGCTTGCAAAGAAAGTGGGTGCAAGGATAACCGATATCGGAAAGGCTGCGATTACGGGCCGCATATTTCCGGTTTTGTAAATAAGCACGCATACGATTCAACTTCGACGCAACACTGTGCATGCATAGCGTCCATTTTTCTTGCATTATGGTGAGGCTTATCCTATTGTGCGACGCACCATCCCTCTAAAGAGAGCGTTCTTTGGCTACACCAGATAAAAAAAGCAGTCTCGCTGGATTGACTCTTGCCGCTGTCGGCATCGTGTACGGCGACATCGGCACCAGTCCTCTCTATACGATGAAAGAAGTGTTCTCGAAAGAACACGGCCTCGCCCTCACGCCGGAAAACCTGCTCGGCGTCGTCTCCCTGATCGTCTGGGGTTTGATCATCATCGTTTCACTCAAGTACGTCACACTGGTTTTGCGCGCCAACAATCGCGGCGAAGGCGGCATCATGGCGCTGATGGCGCTGGCGCTTTCTTCGGTGACGAAACATTCACGCTGGTATTTCCCGCTGATGGCGATGGGCTTGTTTGGCGCCACGCTGTTCTATGGCGACAGCGTCATTACGCCGGCGATTTCCGTGTTGTCGGCGATAGAAGGTTTGGGCGTGGCCACCTCCGCCTTCGATCCGTATGTGGTGCCATTGACGGTCGCTATCCTGATCGGCTTGTATTCCTTGCAAGCCAAGGGTACCGCCGGTATCGGCAAATGGTTCGGCCCCATCATGGTGATCTGGTTTGCTGCCTTGGCAGCGATGGGCATCATCAACATCATCGATGCACCGGAAATCCTGGCCGCATTGAATCCCTGGTACGCACTGCATTTCCTCGATGGCAATCGCTTCATTGCATTCATTTCGCTAGGCGCGGTGGTGCTGGCCTTTACCGGCGCGGAAGCACTGTACGCCGACATGGGTCACTTCGGTGCCAAACCTATCCGCATGGCGTGGTTCATGGTTGCCTTTCCGGGACTCGCATTGAATTACCTCGGTCAGGGTGCCTTGCTGATGGTGAATCCATCGGCTGTCAGCAATCCTTTCTATCAGCAGCTTGGTTCGTGGAGCGTGTATCCGCTGGTCGTGCTGTCGACGATGGCGGCGATCATCGCATCGCAGGCAACGATCTCGGGCACCTTCTCGATGACCAAGCAGGCGATTGCGCTGGGCTTTTTGCCACGCATGAAAATCGAATTTACATCGGCCAGCCAGATCGGCCAGATTTACATACCGGCAGTGAACTGGTTGCAAATGATCGTGGTGGTGCTGGCCGTGATCGGCTTCGGTTCGTCGTCCAATCTGGCGGCGGCGTACGGCATTGCCGTGACGGCGACGATGATGGTGACCACGATACTGACATTCTTCGTGATTCGTTATCGCTGGCACTACAACCTGATACTGTGTTTTGCCGCCACCGGATTTTTCCTGGTGATCGATATTGCTTTTTTCTCGGCGAACATGTTGAAGCTGTTTCACGGCGGCTGGTTTCCGCTGTTGCTCGGCGCCTTCCTGTTTACGATGATGCTGACCTGGAAGCGTGGCCGCGAACTGGTATTCGAGAATCTGCAAAAGCATGCGATTCCACTGGAAGATTTTCTGGCGTCGCTGTTTATTTCGCCACCTGTGCGTGTGCCGGGTACGGCTATTTTCCTGCGTGGCGAATCGGATGGCGTGCCGCATGCGATGCTGCATAACCTGTCGCACAACAAGGTGCTGCATGAACGCGTGGTGTTCCTGACCGTGCTGATGCAGGAAGTGCCGTATGTGCCGCAAGAGGATCAGGTCCGCGTCGAGGTGCTAGGCAACGAGTGTTATCAGATGAATGTGAGTTACGGCTTCAAGAACGTGCCGGATATTCCGGCTGCACTTTATCTGGCGCAGGATCAGGGACTGGAATTCGAAATGATGGAAACCTCTTTCTTCATCGCACGCCAGACCGTGGTTGCCAACCCGGTGCGCGGCATGGCTTTGTGGCGCGAACATATTTTTGTCGCGATGTCGCGTCATGCGCGCGGCGCGGCTGACTACTATCAAATCCCGTCGAACCGTGTAATTGAACTCGGTACCAAGGTTGAGATTTAAACGCATCGTATCTACGCGTTAAGCGCTGCACAAATAAAAAAGGACGGCGCTGCCGTCCTTTTTTATTTGTCGCTATCTTTGTCTTGCGCTGATTTTTTCGCCCGTCCGTAGCTGGACCACAGACCGTCGATTGTGTAGAGCAGCAGTGCAATCCAGATCGCCGCAAAGCCGATCAGGCGCGCACCGCCGAAGGGCTCGTGATACAGCCAGATGCCCGCCAGCAGTTGCAGTGTAGGCGTGATGTATTGCATCAGCCCCATCGTCGACAGCGGCACCAGACGCGCAGCCGCGGCGAACATCAGCAGCGGTATTGCGGTAATCGGGCCGGATGCAATCATCAGCCATTTGGTCGTCGTCGACGCATCGCCAAATCCGTGTGCGCCCTGCGCGCTCATGTACAGCAAGGAAATCAGCGCCAGCGGAAACAGCAACATGGTCTCCAGCGACAAGCCTTCCAGCGCCCCCAGCGCCGCCGTCTTGCGCAACAGGCCGTACATGCCGAAGGTAATGCCTATCATCAGGCTGACCCATGGCGGATGGCCGCTTTGCCAGGTCAGCCACAGCACGCCCAGTGCCGCCATGCCGACCGCCATCCACTGCAGGCGACGCAGTTTCTCGCGCAGGATGACTGAACCCAGCAGCACATTGACCAGCGGCGTCATGAAATAACCGAGGCTGGCATCGACCACGCGATCCTGATTGACGGCCCAGATGTAGAGAAACCAGTTGCTCGACAATAGCAGCGCACTGGCCGTGAAGCCTGCCAATATTTTCGGCTGCCGCAAGACCGGCCCCAGCCATGCCCATTGCCTGCGCACGCTCAGCACCATGGCGAGAAACACCAGCGCCCACACCATGCGATACATCAGAACTTCGAGCGGCGGGATTTCATGCAGTGACTTGAAGTAAATCGGGAACATGCCCCAGATCACGTAAGCGCAGAGGGCGTAAAGAATGCCGGGGTTCATGGCAAATGCTCGGTAGAGAATGGCGAAGGGGGCGGCAACGACGGGCTTGCTGCGGCGAAGAGTACCAGCGGCCGATTATCCCAGCAATTGCACAGGCTTGCTGACGGGTAGGGAGGGGGTGCTGGAATGCGATGAAAATATCACGCCGAGCAGCGTGAGGGCCAAACGCGCCGGCCGGGAAAAAAGTTCAGCTGCCAGTCGGCTCGTCGAAGAAGAATTCGACCGATTCAACTTTCTTGTCCGCATGCAGCAGACCCTGATCGAGCAAGGCATCGTAATAGCAGACCTGGTTGCGGCCGTGATCCTTGGCGTAATACAGTGCCTGGTCGGCACGCCCAAGTATGACCACCGGGGTTTCCTGCGAAATGCTGGCGAAGCCGACGCTGACCGTGACTTGTCCAACTTGCGGGAATGCATACTGCGCCACATTTTCGCGAAAGCGTTCAAACACCATTTGCGCATCGGCCAGCGTGGCTGAGCGCAGCAGCACGACAAATTCTTCGCCGCCAAAACGGAACACGCGATCCTGCGAACGGAAAGAGGCGCGCAATACATTGGCGACCAGGATCAGCACTTCATCGCCGTATAGATGGCCAAACACGTCGTTGACACGCTTGAAATGATCGATGTCGATGACCGCCAGCCACTGCGACTTGATATCTGCCTGCTGACGCCGTTCGCCTTCGGACAAGGTGGATGGTTGATCCGATGAGCGCGCATGGATCATGCGCGCAAATTTTTCATCGAAGGTTTTCCGGTTCAGCAAGCCTGTCAGCGAATCGCGTTCGCTGTAATCAAGCAGGCTCTGGTAATTGCGGTACACGCTCAGTATGCCTTCCATGACCTGCAGCATCTGCGTGGAGAACGGTGTGTCGTTGACGATTTCGAGGCAGGTCGATACCTTGTCGTTCTGCCAGATCGGGATCCACAATGCGTGCTGGCCATCGTCCCTTGCTTCTTCCATCCGATTCTTGCGTTGCGCGATGCAGTTCACCAGGCCGGGAAACATGACGATGGGTTCGCCTGCATGCTCGTTTTCTTCATCCACAGTCTGTACTTTGCCATCCGAGATCCAGATGCGGGGACGGATCAAAAGATCGCCGCGCGACTGGAACAATTCCAGCACGCGCGCATGCTTGACGCCGACCATATTCAACAGCGCGGTCATTACCGAGACATCGAGCAAGTCGTGATCGCGATGGCCGGTGATCTCTACCAGGTGGTCCAGCAGGGACCCCATCATCATGGGTTCAGAAGTCGTCACAATACGCCCATGCCGAGAGGTAGAGGCGCAACGTTATCTGTGTGAAACGATGTGAACATGAGTACGTGACTTCAAGAAAAAAATTCTATTAAGCGTAGCTAATTTCAAGAGCGCATAAAGATCAGCTAATCGGTTTTTTTGTACTTTTAATGCGAATTAGCGAGAACGATTCTATATGAATACGCAAGCCCAGCATGATTTGTTGCATCGGGGTAACCATATTTAACATTTGTCATTTTTGCTATCTATGATGTGGCTTGTGTGTATCTAACAACGGTATTGTTTAAAGTAACAAATATGTTTCTATACAGAAATCTATCCAGGGCCAGTGTCCGGCACCTATGATGATGGATGCACGGCGACTATCTGAGGCAACACTCGCGGAATTGATTTCTCGAATTGATATCTTGTGAAGCCAGGCTGTCACGACGACAATACGATTGCATTTCTTTTGAGCACCGTGCGGCGCTCTGGATCGTCCTGAAGGAAAGTCATGTTCATACTATTGTTGCTGGTCACATTATTGATTTCGCTGGCGGTATCGGTAGCGGTCATGAAGGCTTTTTCCAAACCACTGAACGCCATTCTGTATCGCATCATCGCGGATGCAATCAGTGCCGCATGGCTCAAGTATCTGAAATTTGCGATTCTGGTGGTCGGCGTATCGTCCGGCGTGCGCGTGCGCGAGTTTGAAAAATACATCACGCCATCGCGCTGGGACAAGGATGCGAAGGTGGTCGAATTCACGCTGGAGCGCTGGGTGCTGGAGTTGTATCAAACCGCAATCGAAACCCTGCAAGGCATCGCCTGGATGCTGCTGGTGTTCTTCATGTTTGCGCTCGTTGCGTATGTGATAGTGCGCATCGCTGAAGCCAGGCTGGGCGAGCAAGCGAAAAAATAGTGCAACTCCGGGCCGCGCGATCACAGGATAGCGCGGCCCCACAATCCCCACAGTATTTTCATTTCCAGTTTTAAATAATCATATCGATGGATTGCCTTGTTTCCATACTTCGATTATTATCGAATCATGGAAACGAAAACAGCAATCACTACCTTGGCCGCACTGGCGCATGAATCCCGGCTCGCCGTGTTCCGCCTGCTGGTGCAAGCCGGCCCGTTCGGCCTGGCCGCCAGCAAAATCAGCGAAAACCTTGCGATACCGCCATCTTCTCTATCCTTTCATTTGAAGGAATTGAGCCATGCCGGTCTGGTCAGCGGGACCCAGGATGGGCGCTTTATCCATTACGCCGCCAATTTCGATGCGATGAATGGCTTGATTGCATTCATGACGGAGAACTGTTGCGGCGGCAATCCATGCTCGCCGGTGTGTACGCCGGCCTGCAACGATCAATCAGCGTAATTTTTGAAATCAAGGACTGAAAATGAATGAGCAAGTTTTCAAGGTATTGTTTCTCTGTACCGGCAATTCCGCGCGCAGCATCATGGCGGAAGCCTTGCTGAGCACGATGGGCAAAGGCCGTTTCGAGGTATACAGCGCTGGCAGTCAGCCGGGCGGCACGGTCAACCCGTTTGCGATCGAGCAGGTGAAGCTGACCGGTTATCCGCTGGACAAGCTGCGCAGCAAGAGCTGGGATGAATATGCCGCGCCGGATGCGCCGCAGATGGATTTCATCATTACGGTTTGCGACAATGCGGCTGGCGAGGTGTGTCCGTACTGGCCGGGGCAACCGGTTTCCGCGCACTGGGGTTTTGAAGATCCGGCGGCAGCTACCGGCAGCGATGAAGAAAAACGCGCCGTGTTCGTCAAGGTGTTCCGTCAAATCATGGCGCGCGTAAATATCCTGGTCAGCTTGCCGACGGCGATGCTGGAAAGAACGTCTATCCAGCACGAGTTGAAAAAAATCGGCGAAACCAGTTCGTAGTCTGGACGCTGCAATACCGCTCTTCACTAAGCTACTCATTGCCGGCACGCCTGATGGCGTGCCGGCAGCCATCCTGTTCATACTAAAAGAAGCACATCGATGCTCACTGCATTCCTGATTTTTCTCGGCACGATCATTTTCGTCATCTGGCAACCCATGGGACTGGGCATAGGCTGGAGTGCGATGGCGGGAGCCGTGCTGGCGCTGGCGCTGGGCGTCGTGCAGCTGGCCGATATTCCTGTCGTGTGGGGCATAGTCTGGAATGCGACGATCACCTTCATCGCCGTCATCATCATCAGCCTCTTGCTCGACGAAGCAGGTTTTTTCGAGTGGGCCGCGCTGCATGTGGCGCGCTGGGGTCGTGGCAACGGGCGCAGCCTGTTCGCCTATCTGGTGTTGCTGGGTGCTGCGGTAGCCGCGCTGTTTGCCAACGACGGTGCGGCACTGATACTGACGCCTATCGTGATTGCGATGCTGCTGGCCCTAAAATTTTCCCCGGCGGCCACGCTGGCATTTGTCACGGCAGCCGGCTTCATTGCCGATACCGCCAGTCTGCCGCTGATCGTGTCGAATCTGGTCAACATCGTCTCGGCCGATTTCTTCAATATCGGTTTTGCCGAATACGCTTCCGTCATGGTGCCGGTCAATCTGGTATCGATCGCTGCCACGCTGGGCATGTTGTTGTGGTTCTTCAGGCGCGACATCCCGGCGACGTATGATCTGAGTCAGTTGCGCCTGCCGCAGCTGGCGATACGCGACGCCGCGACCTTCCGCGCCGGATGGTGGGTGCTGGCCTTGCTGCTGATGGGCTTCTTCGGTCTGGAACATATAGGCGTGCCTATCAGCGCGGTGGCAACGGCAGGCGCAGCCATATTGCTGGCCGTTGCCGCCCGCGGCCATGTGATTTCTACCCGCAAGGTATTGCGCGAAGCACCGTGGCAAATCGTGATTTTTTCGCTGGGCATGTATCTGGTCGTGTACGGCTTGCGCAATGCCGGATTGACCGATCATCTCGCTGCGATCCTGAACAAGTTTGCCGAGCATGGCGTGTGGAGTGCGGCGCTCGGCACCGGCGTACTGACGGCCTTCCTCTCGTCCATCATGAACAACATGCCGACCGTGCTGGTGGGCGCGCTGGCGATCGATGCCAGCATTGCGCAGGGCACCGTGCGCGAGGCGATGATCTACGCCAATGTGATCGGCAGCGATCTCGGTCCGAAAATCACGCCTATCGGCAGCCTGGCTACTTTGCTGTGGCTGCATGTGCTGGCGCGCAAGAATATACGCATCACCTGGGGCTATTACTTCAGGGTTGGCATCGTGCTGACCCTGCCGGTATTGCTGCTGACGCTGATAGCGCTGGCGCTGCGCCTGCAATAATCCTTAACTGATCTTTCATCATGAATTCATTTGCCGATACCAGCCTGCCGTCGTTTGTCGGCGAGCAATTGCAGACGCCTACGCTGGAACAGCTGGCGCCGCCGCAGACCTTCGACCATGCGCCGCGCATCCTGCTCTTGTACGGCTCCCTGCGCGAGCGTTCCTTCAGCCGCTTCCTGACTGAAGAAGCCGCGCGCATCCTGCTGCATTTCGGCGCAGAGGTACGCATCTTCGATCCGCGCGATCTTCCGATGGCCGGCAGCGTGCCGGACAGCCATCCGAAGGTAGTCGAATTGCGTGCGCTCAGCCTGTGGTCGGAAGGCCAGGTCTGGTGCAGCCCGGAACGGCACGGCGCGATCACCGCCGTGATGAAAAACCAGATCGACTGGATACCGCTGGAGCAGGGTGCGGTTCGTCCGAGCCAGGGCCGCACACTGGCGGTGATGCAGGTCAGCGGCGGTTCGCAATCGTTCAATACCGTCAATACCCTGCGCCTGCTTGGCAGATGGATGCGCATGTTCACGATCCCGAATCAATCGTCGGTCGCCAAGGCGTATGAAGAATTCGATGAAGCGGGCCGCATGAAACCATCGCCCTATTACGAGCGCCTGGTCGATGTGATGGAAGAGCTGTACAAGTTCACCCTGCTGCTGCGCGGACGCACGGATTACCTGACCGACAGATACAGCGAACGCAAGCAGCAGGCGGCGCACAATATCAATAAAATATAATGCGCACATGCTTGACCTTCCCACGGTAGCAAGGCCTACAGTGTAGGCAGTTGTTCACTACCAGGAGTCACACCATGTATGAATTGCAAGTGGAAGAAATGAGTTGCGGCCATTGCGTCAATGCCGTGACCAAGGCGGTACAGGCCATCGATGCGCAGGCGCAGGTAGAAGTCGATCTGGCGCAGCGCAAGGTGCGCGTGCAGTCGGGAGCTGAATTGACGCGGGTCGCTGCGGCAATAGGCGATGCCGGTTATCCGGTAGTCAGCAGCGCTGTCGTTTAAATTTCGGTGCATTAAAAAAAACGGGAGGCTGAGCGCCTCCCGTTTTTTTATGGTCCGGCATTTTGTATCCGGCAGAAATCAGGCGTAATAGGATTTGTATCCAACGACATAAACGAT
>NZ_JAUSME010000218.1 GCF_030645555.1 Herminiimonas sp. | reverse complement strand
ATACGCGAAGCACCTCGAGCATCAACGGCGTGCATACCATTGACAGATATCAGGGTACGCAGCGACGGATTTTCAATCAAGGCGATCATATGCTTGGCGATTGCAATCTCAATATCGTCATCGACATCTGGGGCATATACCAATCCAGCCTTGGCCGCATCAACAAGCTGCCTCTTCTGGTTATCTGCGGTACTGAGCACCAAGGTCGGCAAGCCAAGGCAGCAACGCTCCCAGGTCGCCCCTCCACCTGCGCCGATAGATAGATCAGCATCCGCCATCAATTCCGCCATGCGATCGGTTTGAACATGGCAAACATAACCATATGCAGCACAATCCCTCAGCAGCTGTTCTCGCTGCGGATGCACCGCACCAATAACAACATCGACCTGCAGAACGGTATTTTGCAAGGCAACCAATCCTGTAATAACACGGCCAGTGTAATTTTCCGCATCAACCCCACCGAAAAACACAAGTATGCGCCGTACATCGCCGTCGCGCGGCATGCTGCGTTGACGTGTCAATTCGAAATCAGGCCTCAACAACGCGTAGCGCGGGCCAGTCAATTGCCTGCAATGTGGTGGCACTTTACCGACGTAGCGGCTATGCATGTCGGAGTACATATTTTGATCCAACAGTACGTCACAGTCGTGAATGCGATCAGCAAGATCATCAATGACCATGATCTTGCTGCAAGATAGGCGTAACTCTGATTCCCAACGCGCATCCAGTGCATAGTGATCGGCAATCAGCCAATCCCATTCCCTGCCCGCCAGTGCCACCCTGGTCGCCTGCGCATCGATTGCCTGGCTGGTGCCCAGCCATCGCGCATGCGCAAGTTCATCGGTCAAACCTTCGTGCGACTCAGCCAGTAATGTGAACTGATGCCCATGATCACGCACCATCTGCTGCAGGTGCAGGGGCATGTGGCGACTGACAAAATGTACTTCTGCACCACGTACTCGCAAGGCATCAGCCAGCGTGAGGCAACGCATCAAATGGCCGGTACCTATCTGATCCGATGCATCAACACGAATGGCAAAGTGCATGTTGTGCTCAGTTCAAGCGCTTGAAACCGCCATGGCAGACCGGCCCTTTGAGCAGGCCCATCACGTCCCGGCCTTCCTCGCATTCCTTGACTAGTGCAAATACCGGGTCAAGCGCTTCAAAGAAGTCATTCACTACCTTGGGGGTGTGTTCAGTGCACACGTACACACTGGTACCTGCAAGATAACCTTTGGCCAGCATTTCTTGCGTAATCAAGGTTTTGTATGCCAGCGCATTCGGGCTGTTAAATCCAAATCCGGTCAATGCAGGCAAGCCATTGGTAGTAATAGCCAGGCCATGTTTTTCTGCCAGCGTCTTCCAGCGCGCAGTGATGTCCAGCCCTGTATTGGTGATCGTATCCCATGACTTGACGCGCGCCATGACATCCAGGGTTGCCAATGCAGCGGTGGGGCCGATGCGCTCGGTCCAGAAGGTACTGCTAATAAAGGTGGTTTGTGCTGCTTCCATGATTTCGCGGCGTCCGATGGTGGCCGTAATGCCGTAGCCATTACCTAGTGCTTTTGCAAACATGGCCATGTCCGGTTCGACACCGTACATCTTGTGTATGCCGCCGTATGTTTGGCGAAACCCCGATGTGCATTCGTCAAAAATCAGCACGATGCCGCGCTCGGTAGCAAGCTGGCGCACCTTGTGCAGGAAATTGTCTTCCGGCCCGAAGTTACGCACCACTTCCATTTTGATTACGCCAATGTCGTGTTCATTGACGAGCGCTTCAAGCTCGGCGAAATTATTGTAGTTGAACGGGAATACAGTGCCACGCAGGTTTTGTGGCACGCCGTTGGGCTGCAAACCCGGCAACAAGTGACCAGCCAGGTTCTTGTCGTCGCCCAGATTTGCCGACAAATACCAGTCGTGCCAGCCGTGATAACCGCAGATGGCAACCTTGTCCTTGCCGGAAGCAGCGCGCGCAATCCTGATCGCAATCGCATTGGCCTCGCCGCCCGAACGTGCAAAACGCGCCATGTCGGCCCATGGATGCAGCTCGATCAATTTTTCGGCAAGATACACTTCTTCCGGGCAGTTCAAGGTCGACATATTGCCCGCATCGATCGTCCGCCGCACTGCATCGTCGACTTCAGGATGGCCGTAACCCAGGGTATTGGTACCTATCCCCATAATCGACATGTCGATGTATTCGTTCCCATCCAGATCCCAGACCTTGCAGCCTTTGGCCTTGCTGAAGTACGCCGGCCACAGATCAGGTAAAAACATTTCTGCGCGTTTGGACAACAGCATATTGCCGCCCGGTATAACCTGCTTGGCGCGTTTCCAGAGTTTTTGTCCGGTACCCATGCTTGCTCCTTCGTTACGGATGATGTCTTGATTCATGTGAAAAATATCTGGCTGACTATGCTGCAGCTCAAGCACTTCAGTCCAGGAGAAATCTGTACGAGGAGAAAAGAACTGAAAAATCTTTTCTATGACGGCCAGATCGGCAGGCTCATCCACAGTCCAGCGCAGCGCCGAAAGATCATGTTCATGCTGAATGGCGGCGGTCGCGAATCGCCCCGATTCGCGCAGATAAGGTGTCACATGCTCGTGATCATATGCTTTATCAGTTTCTTGGCTTGCCTGTTCAAGCGCCTTTAAAAAGAATACTTCGATATCCAGGCCATCGGGATATGTGGGTGGACTGATATTGCTGAAATAATCTGCATTCGACGATTTGAAGCCGCGAATGACTTCATCGACCAGCTCCGGATCTACCAACGGACAATCCCCGGTAATGCGTACCACCACATCGGCTTGATGAGCCCGTGCAGCCTGCAGATACCGGTCGAGCACGTCATTTTCACTGCCCTGCTCACAGGCGTAACCAAGTTTGTTTATGTATTCAACCAGAGCTTGATTGCGCGCATCGACCGAAGTAGCGACCACAATCTGATCCACCTCGGTGGCGCGCGACAGGCGTGAAAGCAGGATTTCAATCATCGGGACTCCACCGATCGGCTTCATCACCTTGTTGGGCAAACGGGTAGAGCCCATGCGGGCTTGAACAAGCGCAACAACTTTCATAGTCTGGACCAGAGGGCGGGATTGAGTAAGACGGGATCAATAGTTTGCGGCCAATCCGGCAAACCAGGCAAGACGCCAATAGCTGCGGCATGAATCTCATGCAACTGGGCCGCACTGTCGACACCAACAACAACATTGTCGACTTCTTCAACACTCATCGCATAACGCAGGCAGGCTTCTAGCGGCGAGAGGCCTGTTTCATTGAGCCAGCGTTCCCATTCTGACCACAGGAATTGCCAGCGATTGAATTTCTGCGGTCGTTTATCCGCCGGCATCAATAACAAGCCCTGCAGGAAAGTGGAACGCACGTGCAGTTCGGTACCGCTACGTTTGAGGCGCTGAGCCCAACCTGAAGTGACCAGACGCCGGTCCAGTATATTCAGCGGGGCCTGCACCAGATCAAAGTGCATTTCCCTGAACAGGCTATCCAACTCGCTAGCGTCATAGATCGAGATGCCGATTTTTTTGGTGTAACCGAGTATTTTCAGGCGCTCAAGCGCATCAAACAATTGCGATCCGCGCGCTTCCAGCAACTGAGCCGGGCGATGCAGCAACACTGCATGGAGTTGCTGAACCCCGAGGCGGTCCAGCGATCCTCTTACCTGAGCTTCAACCCATCCAGCGACATTGGTGCATGTATCTGGCATTTCGGGCAGCTTGGTGACAATGCGCCAGCCGGCAACACCAATTTTACCAAGCGTGGATTCACTATCGCCATAGGCGATAGCAGTATCCAGCATATTGATGCCTGCATGCGCAGCCTCGGCAAGTATCTTGCCAGCCTCGTCCAGATTGACGCGACCAGCATTATTGGCGACACCGTACTCGAGACCGAATTGAACCGTACCAAGCGCCAATCTGTTATTCATCTAATTTACTGTTATTGGTACCAATGAATCAAAAAAGCGTTTGATGTCCAATCGGCGTCGTCAATCTTTGCACGACTTCTGCCTGTTGTTCCTTCGTCAGTGCTGGATACATGGGCAGGCTGATCGCTTCTGCATAATAACGCTCTGCTTCGGGGAAGTCGCCAGGGTTAAAGCCCAGCTTGGCATAGTAAGGTTGCCGATAGACCGGGATGTAATGCAGATTCACCCCAATACCAGCAACACGCAAACGCTCAAACACCTCGCGGTGACTTGCTTTTATCTCTTCAAGTTTGAGGCGAACGACGTAAAGATGCAGCCCAGAATAGCTATCCCCATGCTGCCATGGAATGGAAACCGGGCATTTTTTGAACAGCTCATTGTAATTTTTGGCAAGTGCGTGTCGCGTTGCAACGAAATCATCCAGACGCTGCATCTGGCTGAGACCTAGCGCAGCCTGTATATCCGTCATCCGGTAATTGAAGCCAAGTTCAATCTGCTGGTAATACCAGGGGCCGTCCGGTGCCTGGGTCATCTCCGCAGGATCTCGTGTAACACCATGACTACGCAGCCGTGCCATATGATTATGCAACTCCGGATCATTGGTCAGCGCCATGCCACCCTCACCCGTCGTAATGATCTTTACCGGATGAAAACTGAATACGGTGATGTCACTGTAACGGCCATTACCAATAGCCTTTCCTTTGTAACGCCCACCTATCGCATGTGATGCATCTTCAATGATGCGAAAGCCGTACTTCAATGAAAGCGCATGAATTGCTTCCATCTCGCATGGTTGGCCGCACAGATGGACAGGTATGACGACCTTGGGTAACTTGCCGACTTCTGCTGCTTGCACCAGCTTCTCTTCCAACCGGGCCACGCTCATGTTGTAAGTACGCGGATCGATATCCACAAAATCGACTTCGGCACCACAATAGCGAGCGCAGTTTGCACTAGCCACAAAAGTGATCGGACTAGTCCACACATAATCACCGGAGCCAACACCAAGAGCCAGACACGCTATATGCAATGCAGAAGTGGCGCTATTGACGGCAATCGCATGGCGAGCCCCGCAATAATCGGCCACTGCCTTTTCAAATGCCGGGACGACAGGGCCTTGAGTAAGAAAGTCTGAACGCAATACAGCGGCTACTGCCTGGATATCAGCTTCCGAAATATCTTGGCGACCGTAGGGAATAGTCAAAGTGAAATTCCTTAGAATTTGGCGCTTTTCAGCATGATGTTAGGTATACAGAATACAAAATACAAAATATCTTCCTGATTTTTTGTAAAAAGTCAGAAGCAACATGACTAAGCCACGTTGCTTCACCCTTAGCAAGCACCACAACCATGAAGCAAAGATGGAATCTTACCAAACAAACACATTTTTACCGTAAGTATTGACCTAAATTTTCATCGTTATTCTGAAAATTTAAGGTAAATAAAGTGGAAATAACGAGAAAATACGCCATTCATGCGCCAGAATTTTCAAAAGAAATAGCGATTACTTTCTAAAAAAACTGGAAAATTCAAGTTAAAAAGAAGGGCCGGTGAGATCAAGTAATCTCACGGCGCCGGGTGGACTTCGTGTCTTTTTGGGCCTGAACGTAGCTCAGTACCTCTCATCTTTGATATCGACGAGCTCAAAAAATACGCATCTTGAAACAGAAGCTTATTAATTTACAAATGAAGTTTTATTATTAGAATCCTGAGGAAATTTAACAATAAACGTACTTCCCATCTCCGGCTGCGACTCTATCGCCAGCACAGCCCCATGCCGCAGCAGCACATGCTTGACGATCGCCAGGCCCGGGCCTGTACCCTGGGTTTCCCGCGAGCGGCTCTTGTCGACGCGGTAAAAACGCTCGGTCAGGCGGACGATATGCTCGGGGCGTATGCCTATGCCGCTGTCCTTGACTGAAAATTGCGGGCCTGTTTCAGTGTTTTTCCATTTGATATCGATACGACCGCCCTCCGGCGTGTAACGCACCGCATTGGAGACCAGGTTGCTGAAAGCGCTGCGCAATTCATCGGTACTGCCCTCAATATCGGGGCCGTCTATCGTCAGCGAAATCGCATGGCGCCCGCCGGACAAGGCTTCGGCTTCCTGCCGGATCTGGTCCAGCAGGTGATGGATACTGACGTGTTCGGGGCGTAGCGGGTAATCAATGGACTCCAGCCTGGTCAGCGTCAGCATGTCTTCGACCAGATTCTGCATGCGCTGGCCCTGCTCTATCATCAGCTTCAGATGCGACATGCGGACGGCTTGATCAAGATCAGGTTGAGACTGGGCGATTTCCAGGAAGCCGTTGATGACGGTCAGCGGCGTGCGCAGCTCGTGCGAGGCATTGGCGATAAAGTCACGGCGCATCATTTCGATACGTTCCGCTTCCGTCACATCGTGCGTGACCAGGATCTGGCGGCGATTTTCAAACGGGATGATCTGCACGATCAGCTTGCGATCCCGCAGACTGAGCGTGAGCGGCTGTTCATAGCGACCCAGTATGATGTAATCGATGAAGTCAGGGTTGCGGATCAGGTTGGTGACGCGCATGCCCTTGTCACGAAGGTTGCTCAATCCCAGATGCTGTTCTGCCGCCGGATTGCACCACTCGAGGAACAGCACGTCATCCATGATGACGACGCCATCGGGCAACAGGCTCATCGCCTGCCGGAAACGGGCCAGCCATTCGGTCAGCTCAGCGCTGTTACGCTCATCATCGCGGCGGAAACGGTACAGGCGTGAAAAAATATCCGTCCATGCGCCCCAGCCATCGGGTAATTTTTCGCTATCGGGATGATCGAGCCAGGCGTTCAACAGATACAGGTAATTGAGCTGGATGACGATCAGGGCAATCAGGCACAGCAGCCCTGCCGACAATCCGACGACAGGCCCGAAAAAATACCAGAGAACGCCGGCGGCGATGAGAATAAAGGATAACCGCAGGGTGACGGGTATCCAGAACAACAACTGAGGATTCATAGACGGCTTGCTTCGACTTATTTTTCTGAGAGCATATAGCCTACACTACGCACCGTTTTGATCAAGTGTTCTGCATCTTTCAATGCCTTGCGCAAGCGCAGCACGTGGACATCGACGGTGCGCTCTTCTATCACGACGTGATCGCCCCACACCTTGTCGAGCAACTGGCTGCGGGAAAATACGCGGTCAGGATGTGCAAGCAAAAACTTCAGCAGCTTGAATTCGGCATGGCCGATATCGATTTTTTCATCATTCATGCTGACGCTGCAGCTGATCGGGTCGAGGCTGACCGTGCCGGCCGTCATCATGCTTTGCGCATGCTCTGGCGTCTTGCGGCGCAGCAGTGCATTGATGCGCGCAGTCAGTTCCCGCGGCGAAAAAGGCTTGGTGACGTAGTTATCGGCGCCATTATCGAGGCCGGCTATCTTGTCCTCTTCCATGCTTTTTGCAGTCAGCATGATGATGGGTAGTTCGTTGAACTGGCGATCAGCGCGTATTCTCGACAGCAGGCGCAAGCCGCTTTGATCAGGCAGCATCCAGTCGAGCAGTATCAGTTGCGGCAGGCGTTGCTGGATGAAATCCCAGGCTTCGCCGGCAGTCTGTACGGCAGCGACATTCCAGCCCGCCCCTTTAAGGGTGAACGTCACCAGTTCAATAATCGGCGGTTCATCTTCAACTATCAGTATCGTGGGTTTTTCGGCGGCCATGGTATTAGTTAGTGGTGCGATCTTCTCGTTGCGATGCCGCGTAGTCGGTGTGGCGTATGTCCTTGCCTTCGACGATATAGATGACGTACTCGGCAATATTTTTTGCATGATCGCCGATGCGCTCGATAGCCTTGGCAACCCAGAGCGTGTCCAGTGCACCTGAAATGGTGCGCGGATCTTCCATCATGAAGGTAATCAAGGTCCGCATGACCGAGCGGAATTCGTGATCGACAATTTCATCCTGTGCGATCAATCTGATCGCCTGCTTGCCGTCCAGACGCGCAAATGCATCCAGTGCATCGTGCAACATGTCGCCGGCGCTGGCGGCCATCACGCGTATGGTTTCGTAATGGTTGATCGTCGTGACGCCACGCTCGGTGATGCTCTTGGCGGCGCGTGCAATCTTGGTTGACTCATCGCCTATGCGCTCCAGGTCGGTAATGACCTTGATGGTGGCCATTACGGTGCGCAAATCGTTTGCAGCAGGCTGGCGTTTGACGATCAAATGGCTGCAGGTATCGTCGAGCGACACTTCCAGGTTATTGACGTTTTCATCGGCCTTGATGACTTGCTCGGCTTGCGTGATATTGCCGGTCCTGAAACACGATACGGCATCTTGAAACTGGCTTTCGACTAGGCCGCCCATGAGCAAAACCTTGGAGCGTATGGTTTCCAGATCCATGTCGTATTGCTTGGAAGAATGTTCGCCTGGCATCAGGTTTCTCCTAAATTATTCTATTAATGGTCACGTGCAACGCATGGCATAACGTCGGCACAAGGCTGGTTTTTCTTTTTTTCTAATCAGCCGAAGCGACCGGTGATGTAATCCTGCGTATCTTTCTTGTTCGGGTTCATGAAGATTTGATCGGTTTCGCCGAATTCAACCAGCTCACCCAGATACATGTACGCAGTGTAATCGGAGCAGCGCGCCGCCTGCTGCATGTTGTGGGTGACGATGGCGATCGTGTAATCACCCTTCAATTCACTGATCAATTCCTCGATCTTGGCAGTGGAAATCGGATCGAGTGCCGAGGTCGGCTCATCCAGCAGCAATACGTCGGGCTTGACGGCCACGCCGCGCGCGATGCACAGGCGCTGCTGCTGACCACCGGACAGGCTCAAGCCGCTCTTGTTGAGTTTGTCCTTGACCTCGGTCCACAATGCAGCCTTGTTCAGCGCCCATTCAACGCGTTCATCCATCTCGCCTTTCGGCAGATTTTCATACAGGCGCACGCCGAAGGCGATGTTGTCGTAGACCGACATCGGGAATGGCGTCGGCTTCTGGAACACCATGCCGACCTTGGCGCGCAGCATGTTGACATCCTGACCCGGCTCGAGAATATTCTTGCCGTGGTAAATGATCTTGCCCTCGGCGCGCTGGCCCGGATACAGGTCATACATCCGGTTGAAGGTGCGCAGCAAGGTCGATTTTCCACAGCCTGAAGGACCGATGAAAGCCGTCACTTTTTTATCATTGATATCCAGGTTGATATTCTTCAGGCCTTGAAAAGCGCCATAAAAAAAGTTCAGGTTCTTGATTTCGAGAGTCTTTTTATTTGTCATGTCCACAGACGTTTGAGTAGTCATAGCTTGGCCTGGAAAATCAGTTATTAACTTTTTGGTTGAACATCGAGCGCGACAGGATATTGAGCGCCAGCACACTGAAGGTAATCAGCAAGGCACCGCCCCATGCCAGCGAGCGCCAGTTGTCATACGGGCTCATCGCAAACTGGTATATCACCACCGGCAGATTCGCCATCGGCGCATTCATGTTGGCGCTGTAGAACTGATTGTTCAATGCGGTAAACAACAATGGCGCCGTTTCACCCGAGATGCGCGCAACAGCCAGCAAGACGCCGGTAATCACGCCCGCCTTGACGGCGCGCAAACGCACGAAGGTCGCCACACGCCAGCGCGGCGCGCCGAGCGCAAAGGCTGCTTCACGCAAGCTGGTAGGCACCAGGTTGAGCATATTGTCAGTGGTGCGCACGACGACTGGAATCGCGATCAGCGAGATCGCAAAACTGCCGGCCCAGCCGGAAAAATGTTTGACGTTGGCGACGTAGATCGCATAGATGAACAAGCCGATCACGATAGACGGCGCCGACAGCATGATGTCGGTCACGAAGCGCGTAATCTTCGCAAACCAGCTGACTTCACCGTATTCAGCCAGATAGATGCCGGCCAGTATGCCGATAGGCGTACTGATGAACACCGCCGCACCGACCATCAGCAAACTGCCGACGATCGCGTTCATCAAGCCGCCGCCTTCACTACCCGGCGCCGGCGTGGTTTGCGTAAAAATCGAGAGCTGGATAGCACCCACGCCCTTGATCACCAGCGTGAACAGGATCCACATCAGGAAGAACAGGCCTATCGTCATCGCCAGGAAAGACAGCGCAATACCGACGCGATGGATCAGCAATCGCTTGCGATAGACTGGATTCATCGCTTCAGCTTTTATGTGAGTCGTCATTTTGCACCCTCCTTGCGGGACATGCCCATCAACATCAGCTTGGCAGCCGACAGGACGATGAAGGTAATCACGAACAGGATCAAACCGAGCGCGAACAGTGAAGACACATGCAGTACCGACTCGGCTTCGGCAAATTCGTTGGCCAGCGTTGAAGCGATACTGTTACCGGCAGCGAACAACGACCACGAGAGTTTGTGCGCATTGCCGATCACGAAGGTAATCGCCATCGTCTCGCCGAGCGCACGCCCCAAGCCCAGCATGACGCCGCCTACCACGCCGATGCGGGTATAAGGCAGCACTACCTTGCGCACCACTTCCCACTTGGTGCAACCCAGTGCATAGGCTGATTCCTTCAACACTGGCGGCACGATTTCAAACACGTCGCGCATCACCGAGGCAATGAAGGGGATGATCATGACGGCCAGGATGATGCCGGCAGCCAGTATGCCTATGCCCATCATCGGGCCCCTGAACAATTGACCAATGACCGGGACGTGCCCCAGCGTGCCAGCCAGTGCCGGCTGGATGTAATCGGAAAACAAGGGGGCAAAAACGAACAAGCCCCACATGCCGTAAATAATGCTGGGCACACCGGCCAGCAATTCAACTGCAGTGCCCAGGGGACGCTTGAGCCAGGCAGGGCAGATTTCTGTAAGGAACAATGCAATGCCAAAGCTGACAGGAAATGCGATCAGCAAGGCGAGGAATGAGGTAACCAGGGTACCGACGATCGCAATCGCCGCGCCATATTGATCGTTGACGGGATCCCACTCAACGCTGGTAATAAACGGCAAACCGAATTCTTTTAAGGCAGGCCAGGCACCTATCATCAGCGATGCAATGATGCCGAGCAAAACGAACAAAACGCTCAATGCGAAAATGAACGTGATTTTATGAAACAGGAAATCCTGAAGTCGCTGCTTGCGCATCGTGGCCATCAGCGCCTTGCCGAATATGCCGTCTTCACTGTTTTCTTTATCAAGGGTCATTGCGTGGGCGGGAATGGAGTTAAAGCTTGCGCTCATAGTATCTGATAGTTAAGTAGGGCTGGCACCATGCCACATCGATAATGCATGCAGCGTGGTGACAACCCTGTGTAACGTTAAACAACGAGTGGAGCAGGAATTACCAGATAGCCTTGCCGGAAGCGTCTTTCAGATTTGCTTTCCA
>NZ_JAUSME010000217.1 GCF_030645555.1 Herminiimonas sp. | reverse complement strand
ACCCGCTTTTATGAAATCAAGGACATCCTGCGCGCCAACAATCTGGTGACAGTATGCGAAGAAGCCAGCTGCCCGAACATCGGCGAATGCTTCGGCAAAGGCACCGCAACCTTCATGATCATGGGCGACAAGTGTACGCGCCGCTGCCCGTTCTGCGATGTAGGCCACGGCCGCCCCGATCCGCTGGATCTGAATGAGCCCGAGAACCTGGCAAAAACCATCGCAGCATTACGCTTGAGTTATGTCGTCATTACCTCGGTCGATCGCGACGATTTGCGCGATGGCGGCGCCGGCCATTTTGCCGAATGCATACGCCGCGTACGCGAACTGTCGCCGAACACGCGCATAGAAATCCTGGTGCCCGACTTCCGCGGCCGCATGGACCGCGCACTGGAAATCCTCAATCTGGCGCCACCCGATGTGATGAACCACAACCTGGAAACCGCACCGCGCCTGTACAAGGAAGCGCGCCCGGGTTCCGATTACGAATATTCGCTGAGCCTGCTCAAGCGCTTCAAGGCCCTGCATCCAAACACGCCGACCAAATCCGGCATCATGGTCGGCCTCGGCGAAACCGATGAAGAAGTATTGCAAGTCATGCGCGACATGCGCGCGCACGATGTCGACATGCTGACGATAGGCCAGTACCTGATGCCGAGCGGCGACCATCTGCCGGTGCGCCGCTATGTGCATCCGGATACCTTCAAGATGTATGAGGAAGAAGCCTACAAGATGGGCTTTGCGCATGCGGCAGTCGGCGCAATGGTGCGTTCCAGCTACCACGCAGATCAGCAGGCGCATGGCGTGACGACGGGTGCGGTTAAAAATCAGCCGTAAATGTGGCGCGCTTGATAGTGGATAGCGGCCTTACTCCGCCGCAGAGTAGCAAGGTCCATCCAACGATGTTGCTGCTTTGCCATACAGCTGGCAAAGGATGCAAAAATTCGGGTTTTCTGGCATAGTCATTCTCATTATGAAAGCACTTAAAAGCAAACAGGCAAAAGAGGTTCTTTCTGACCCGAAAGGGAAGGAGCTGTTACGCACCTATTTAGCCAGCAAAAGTGCCAGCGGAGCGATCTCTCGTTCCGCTTCAAATGAAAGATTTATCGAATACAGCGACAGGCAAGGGAAAACTGTACGCTTGCACGCGACCGTAGTACCCAAAGCTGCCTGATCTTCATTAGACGATGAATGTTGCTCTGCCAGCACTCGTCATATTCCTGCTATTACTTCCCGGATTTATCGTACGCTCGCGATTCAAACGCGCCGAGCTGATATCGCTAGACTATTCCCCCTTCGGCCAGGTAGTGACAGAAGCCGTTTTATGGGGCGGCGTGTGCCATGCCCTCTGGCTGTTTATTGCCAACCTGTGCTTCGATCAGACCTTGGATGTCGCCGTGCTGATCAAGCTGCTCTCGGCTGACTTGCCGGGGCAATCAAAAGCGGCAGACGCCGTTGCCGCGAGCAGCTTTTCGATTGCGATGTATTTCGGGACACTTTTTTTGGGTGCCTACGCGATTCCGACACTCACCAGGCGGTGGGTCACCAAACATCGTCTAGACCGGCATGATGCGAAGTTCAGTTCATTGTTCCGCTTTCATCAGGCTCCCTGGTATTACTTGCTGACAGGCGCTGATTTTGAAGAAAATGAAAAGCCTGATCTTATCGCCATATCTGCAGTCGTGAATATGGCCGGGGAGCCGGTGCTTTACAAAGGAATTCTTGATGAATTTTTTGTCGGTTCGGATGGCACCCTGGACCGTATTGTTTTGCAACAGGTGATGCGCCGCCCATTGGAAAAAGATAAATCGCCAAGCACTGAAGATGGCGACCTTTCCAGGTTTTATGTGGTTGACGGAGACTATTTCGTGCTGCGATATAGTGAAGCGATTACTCTGAATATCGAATACATCAAGCTTGTGTTTGACGAAGAATATGAGCCGCAGCCAGATTTGCCAGATTTACTTTAAGCAACTGACAAGCCGGTAGCACGAATAGAAATCAGGGATAAGGAAAAAATAATAATGAGTGAGCGTGATACGGGTAAGCAGAAGGTCAATTCACCGGGCACTGTCCTGTTCGCCAGCCTGATAGGCACCACGATCGAGTTCTTCGATTTTTACATTTACGCTACCGCTGCAGTGCTGGTCTTTCCGACGCTGTTCTTTCCATCGTCCAGCCCGACTGCGGCCATGCTGCAATCGCTGGCGACCTTCGCCATCGCATTTTTCGCGCGCCCGGTCGGCTCTGCCGTATTCGGCCATTACGGCGATCGCATAGGCCGCAAGGCGACGCTGGTTGCCGCGCTGTTGACGATGGGCTTGTCCACCGTTGCGATCGGCTTGCTGCCGACTTATGCCGCGATAGGCACGGTCGCGCCCTTGCTGCTGGCCTTGTGCCGCTTCGGCCAAGGCCTGGGGCTGGGTGGCGAATGGGGCGGCGCCGTGCTGCTGGCAACTGAAAATGCGCCGCCGGGCAAGATCGCCTGGTATGGCTGCTTCCCGCAACTGGGCGCACCGCTGGGCTTCTTCCTCTCCGGCGGCATCTTCCTGCTGCTGAGTGAAACGCTGACCAATGAACAATTCTTCAGCTACGGCTGGCGCATCCCCTTCCTCGCCAGCGCGGTACTGGTGCTGGTCGGCTTGTATGTGAGGCTCAAGATCACCGAGACGCCGGTGTTCCAAAAAGTCCTCGACCAGAACGAGCGCGTCAAGGTGCCGCTGGCCACCGTATTCAGCGCGCATGGCCGGACTCTGGTGCTGGGGACCATCATTGCGACCGCAACCTTTGTACTGTTTTACCTGATGACGGTGTTTGCCTTGAGCTGGGGCACCACTGCGCTGGGATATACGCGCAAGCAATTCCTCATCCTGCAATTGTTTGCCGTCTTGTTTTTCGCGCTGACGATACCGGTATCGGCATTGCTGGCAGATCGCTACGGCCGCCGCATCACGATGATAGTCGTGTCGATCGCGATCGCATTTTTCGGCCTGCTGGTGGCGCCGTTGTTTGTCGCCGGCAGCATGGTGGCAGTGACGATCTTCCTGTCAGTGGGCCTGGCCCTGATGGGGATGACTTACGGGCCGCTGGGCACGATGCTGTCGGAATTATTTCCGACTGAAATCCGCTACACCGGCGTGTCGCTGACCTTCAATCTGGGCGGCATAGTCGGCGCCTCGCTGGCGCCGTATATTGCCACCTGGCTGGCGACCAATTACGGGTTGCACTACGTAGGATTTTATCTTTCCGGCGCCGCCTTGCTGACGCTGGTGGCGCTACTGCTGGTAGGCAAACCTGCGCCAGCCGCCAGCCATCCTTAAACCGGCTAAAAAATTCATCCGTTGACGGCATCCTGTACGCCGTCAACTTCATCGCCGAGAAAACCGCCGCTCTGGTGCGCCCACAGGCGCGCATACAGCCCGCCCTGTTGCAGCAGGTCGCGATGACTGCCTTCTTCGACGATGCGTCCCTGGTCCAGCACAATCAGGCGATCCATCGCCGCGTTGGTGGACAGGCGATGCGCAATCGCAACCACGGTCTTGCCTTCCATCAGCTGATACAAACTGGTCTGAATCGCTGCTTCCGCTTCTGAATCCAGCGCGCTGGTTGCTTCATCGAGCAGCAGGATGGGTGCATCCTTCAGCATCACGCGCGCGATGGCGATGCGCTGGCGCTGGCCGCCGGAAAGTTTTACCCCGCGCTCGCCTACATGCGCATCGTAGCCGGTGCGGCCCTTCGCATCGCTCAGGGTCAGGATGAATTCATGCGCTTCGGCGCGTTTGGCGGCTGCGACCATCTCGGCATCGGTGGCGTCCGGCCGGCCATACAGGATGTTGTCGCGCACCGAACGATGCAGCAGCGAAGTGTCTTGCGTGACCATGCCGACTTGCGCGCGCAGGCTGTTTTGCGTGACATGTGCGACATCCTGGCCATCGATCAGTATGCGGCCCTGCTCCAGATCGTAAAAGCGCAGCAGCAGATTGACGATGGTGGATTTGCCGGCGCCGGAGCGACCGACCAGGCCGACTTTTTCACCCGGGCGTATCGTCAGATTGAAGCCATCGATCACGCTGCGCGTGCCGCCATAGGCAAAGCCTACTTCTTCAAAATGCAGCTCGCCGCGCGTGACCTGCAGCGGCACTGCAGCGGCCGCATCTGTCACTGCATGCGCACGCGACAGGGTGTTGATGCCGTCCTGCACGGTGCCGACCTGCTCGAACAGCGTGGCCATTTCCCACATGACCCAGTGCGAAATGCCGTTCAGCCGCAGCGCCATTGCGGTCGCCGCCGCCACCGCGCCTATGCCGAGCTGGCCCTGCGTCCACAGCCATAGCGCAACGCCAGTCGTGCTGAGGATCAGCGACATGCTCAGGGTGTGATTGACGATCTCGAAGCCGCTGACCAGGCGCATCTGGCCATTGACCGCCAGCTGGAATTCCTGCATTGCATTGCGCGCATAACCGGCTTCACGGCCGGCGTGCGAGAACAGTTTGACGGTGCCTATATTGGTATAGGCATCGGTGATGCGGCCGGTCATCAATGAGCGCGCATCGGCTTGCGTGCGCGAGACGCGACTCAGGCGCGGCACGAAATAACGCAGGGCGACTGCATACAGCGCGGCCCAGCTCAGGAAAGGCAGCAGCATCCAGGTATTGAAGGTACCAACCACGCTGACCAGCGTGACAAAGTAAATGATCACGAACACCAGGATATCGCCGGTGATCATGCAGACATCGCGCACGGCCAGCGCAGTCTGCATGACCTTGGCCGCCACCCTGCCGGCAAATTCATCCTGATAAAAACCCATGCTCTGGTTGAGCATCAGGCGATGGAAATTCCAGCGCAACTGCATCGGGAAATTGCCGGCCAGCGTTTGATGCTTGACGAAAGTCTGCAACGCCACCAGCACCGTGCTGCCTATCACGACTGCGGCCAGCAACAACAGGCTGTTGCCTTCCTGCTGCCACAACATGGCGGGCTGCACCTTGCTGAGCCAGTCGACGATCTCGCCCATCATCGCAAACAGCATCGCCTCGAACGCACCTATCGTTGCCGTGAGCAGCGTCATCGCCGCAATATACGGGCGCGCACCGCTGGTGCAGGCCCATACAAAAGCAATGAAGTCGCTCGGCGGCGGCGCAGGCACTTCATCCTTGTACGGGTGCAGCAAATTTTCAAACCAGCCCAGCATGCAATTCTCCAGATAAATCACTGCGCGAACATCATCGTCAGGAACAACAATGTCTATTCGTCATGCCCACATATTTTCTCAAGCACGCATGATACGAGCCCTCGCCGCATTCATGCTGCAATTTTCTTTGTAATCCGCAAACCTTCAGCTACCCTATGGCTCTCGACACCATTTTGACAAAGAACAAACCATGATCATTGCGAAATTCTTACACATACTCGGCTTCACGGTCTGGGTCGGCGGCATGTTCTTCGCCCACAACGCCTTGCGTCCCGTCGCCGCAGTCACGCTGGAGCCGCCGCAACGCCTGACCCTGCTGGCCGGCGTATTCACCAAGTTTTTCACCTGGGTATGGATTTCGATTGCACTGGTCTTCGGCAGCGGGATGGTGATGATGGCGCTGGTCGGCAAACCGCCGGTGTCCGTCACCCTGATGTTCGTACTCGGCGTGATCATGATGCTGATTTTTGCGCATATATTCTTTGCCCCATACCGCCGCCTCAAGCGCGCAGTCGCAGCGCAGGACTGGCCAGCCGGCGCTGCCGCAATGGCGACGATACGCAAGCTGGTCGGCATCAACCTGGCATTGGGACTGGCAACGATAACCGTGGCAACGCTGGGACCGCTGCTGCGTTAAACTGCGATCTGGTCTGTGCATGAGCTGCCCCGAACCCAGGGCAGCTCATGGTTCCCGCATTGTTCCCTTATAATATTCATCAGCATCAAACAGAATCAAACAGCAGCAACATGCTGCACTAATCATTGCGTCAGCCCGCCTGATGCAAACCCGTCAAATTCCCCGCCTGCGCGAGGACGAAGTTTTCCTGATTTTCGTATGACTGGCAAAGCAGTCATCATTTTTTAGCAGATCGCCTGCGACAGCGGATAGGCAATACGGGATAGTCCGGCCCTGGCTGCCATCGCCCTGCATCGTTGCACCTGTCGCGCGCCATCAATACAGAAAGGATATCCACCGCCCATGCCTCACGACACTCCTCTCATCGCAACCGTAGTCGGCGGCCTGGTACTGGCATTCATTTTCGGCGCCCTGGCCAACCGCCTGCGCATGCCGCCGCTGGTCGGCTACCTGCTTGCCGGCGTGGCAGTCGGCCCATTCACACCGGGCTTCGTCGCCGATGCACATCTGGCGCAGGAGCTGGCTGAAATCGGCGTGATCCTGCTGATGTTTGGCGTCGGCCTGCATTTTTCGCTGAAGGATCTGCTGTCGGTCAAGGCCATCGCGATTCCCGGTGCCGTCGTGCAAATCACGCTGGCGACCTTGCTCGGGATGGGCCTGGCGTGGGCGATGGGCTGGCCGGTCGGCGAAGGATTTATTTTCGGACTTGCACTGTCGGTCGCCAGTACCGTGGTGTTACTGACTGCATTGCAGGAGCGCCGGCTGGTAGAGACGCGACGCGGACAGATCGCGGTAGGCTGGCTGATCGTCGAGGATATTGCGATGGTGCTGGCGCTGGTGTTGATCCCGGCCTTGAGCGGCATACTCGGCGGAAAAGGTGAGGCGATCTCGAACCAGGCCCTGCTCGTCACGCTCGCCATTACGCTGGGCAAGGTCATCGCATTCGTTGCGGTCATGCTGATCTTCGGCCGGCGCCTGATCCCGTGGATACTGGAACGCATCGCCGCGACCGGCAATCGCGAACTGTTCCGCCTCGGCGTGCTCGCGATTGCGCTCGGCTTTGCGCTGGGTTCGGCTTATGTCTTCGGCGTGTCGTTTGCGCTCGGCGCATTTTTCGCCGGCATGATACTCAGCGAATCCAAATTGAGCCATCGTGCAGCGGAAGAGTCGCTGCCTTTGCGCGATGCCTTTGCCGTGCTGTTCTTCGTCTCGGTCGGCATGCTGTTCGATCCGTCCATCATCATTCGCGAACCGTGGCTGGTGCTGGCGACCGTATTCATTATCGTGGTCGGCAAATCGCTGGCGGCACTGGGCATCGTGCTGGCGTTCCGCCACCCGCTCAGCACGGCACTGACGATTTCCGCCAGCCTGGCACAGATAGGCGAATTCTCTTTCATCCTGGCGACGCTGGGCATGTCGCTCGGCTTGCTGTCGCCAACCGGACGCGATCTGATACTGGCCGGCGCGATTATCTCCATCCTGCTCAATCCGATGCTGTTTGTCGGGCTGGACCGACTCAAGCCCTGGCTCAAACAACGCGAAACTCCGGCGTCCCGCGAAAAAGAACCCGAGCCGGCGATGTGGGCGCCGCTGCAAGACCATACGGTGCTGGTCGGCTTCGGCCGCGTCGGCCACATGGTCGCGGCTTCGCTCACGCAGCAGCACCAGCCCTTCATCGTCATTGAAGACCAGATCGACGTGGTCACAGCCTTGCGTCTGGACGGCATCCCCGCCCTGTACGGTAACGCCGCTGCGCCCGGCATGATGGAAGCAGCAGATATCGCCAGCGCACGCTGGCTGCTGGTGGCGATTCCGCATGTGCTGGAGGCAGGGCAAATCATCGAACATGCGCGCAAGCTCAATCCGCAGATTGAAGTCGTGGCGCGTGCGCACTCGGATGCCGAGCTGGTGTATTTTGAAGAGCATGGTGCGACCCACACCATCATGGGCGAACATGAAATCGCCAAAGGCATGGCGAACTGGGTGCTGATCTCTTCCAAAGAGGCGTCCACCCACTAAGACGCCGCCTCGGCATCTTCCCCATGAACCGGCATCTGCCCCGCGCAGATGCCGGTTTTTTCATGTGTAACACCGGCCCACCCTTACTGGCCAGCCAGGCTTAAACAGCCCTATCGTTGTTCAATCCGGCTGGTAGAATTCAATCATCCTCACTCCCGGCCCATGCTGGATACCATGCACACTTCCCTCCGTCAGCTGCCGTCATCCCTACGCCACTTTTCCACCCGGCCTGCGGTCCGGCGCAGCGCCATCGGTATCGTCGCCTTTGTGGTTTTGCTCGGCCTGTTCGGCTACTTTGCGCTGCCGGGCATCATCAAGTCGCAGGCGGAAAAGCTGATTTCGGAAAAGCTGCAGCGCCAGACCACAATAGGCAAGGTGGAAGTCAGTCCCTACGCAATGCGCGTCACGATACGCGACCTGAAGATGATGGAGCCGGAAGGCAAGGCCGTCTTCGCCAGCTTCGATGCGCTGACGGTCAATGTCTCGTACAAATCGCTGCTGCGTTTCGCGCCCGTGGTGCAACAGCTGCAGCTCACCAAGCCTTATGTGCACCTGGTGCGCAAGGACGCCACGCACTACAACATCGACGACATCATCGTGCTGATTAACAGCCAGCCGCCGTCGCCCGAACCGGCGCGTTTTTCCGTCTTCAACATAGAAGTCGACAAAGGCCACATAGAACTGGATGACAGACCGGCGCAAACCATACACAAAGTGACCGATCTGAAACTGGGCGTGCCCTTCATCTCTTCGCTGGCATCGCAGATCGATATCTTTGTCGAGCCCTTGCTGAGCGCCAACGTCAACAACACTCCGCTGCTGATCAAGGGCAAGACGCTGCCATTTGCCAACCCGGTCCAGGCGGTGGTCGATTTGAATCTCGACAGCCTGGATCTCACTACCTATCTGAAATACCTGCCCGGCACGGCGCACTTCAAGGTGCCCAGCGCCAAACTGGACATGCGCCTGACGGCCAACTTCCAGCAACCCAAGGAGCAGGCGCCTACCCTGCTGTTGAGCGGCGAGGTCAAGCTGAAATCCGTGCAAGTCAACGATGCCGATGGCAAATCCATCCTGAAGCTGCCTGAGCTGGCGCTGACCTTGCGCGATGCCCAGCCACTGAGCAAGCGCATGGAAGTTGCGAAGCTCGCCATCAATGGCATGGCAGCCGATGTGACGCGCAATGCGCAAGGCCAGTTCAATTTTGAAAATTTGCTGACGCCACCCAAGCCGGCCCCATCGCAGGTAGCCGCAACACCGCCTGCTGTAGTTGCCACTGCAGTTGCAAATGCAGCTGCAACTACAGCGGCGGCAGCCGTCAAGCCGGCAGCCACTACGGGCAACGCAGCGACTGCATACAGCTTTGCGCTGGCTGAGCTGGACATCAACAACGCGGCGCTGCGCTATGCCGATGCGCAAGCCGCCAGGCCGGTGCAAGCCAGCATCGAAAAATTCGATCTGGCAGTGCGCAAGATAGAAATCGATACCGGCAAAAAAATCGTGACTGTCGATGAAGTCGCCTCGAAACAGGCCGGCTTCGCCATGCAGCAAGGCAAGCCGCGCACCGCAAGTGGCAAGGCAGGCAAGACGCCCGCCAGGGAAGATGCGGCAAAGGGCAAGGGCAAGACCAAGCCTGCATCAACTGAAAAAAATGACGCCTACATCGTCAACGTCAACAAAATCAGCATTGCGAACTGGGCCGCCAAACTGGAAGACCGCAGCCTGCCGCGTCCCGCCGTCACAGTGATAGAGCCGCTGAGCCTGTCGATGCAAAACCTGTCGACCAAACCGGCGTCGCGCGCACAGATGGACTTGAAGGCCCTGGTCAACAAGACCGGCCAGCTGGCGGTCAGTGGCGGCATAGGCATCGCGCCGCTGCATACCGACCTGGCGCTGGACCTCCAGAACGTGGACATCATGCAGTTGCAACCCTACTTCACCGATGAAGTAAACATACTGCTGACGCGCGCCAACCTGTCCGTCAAAGGCAAGCTGCAAGTCGACCAGGGCAAAGGCGATGCCTTGCTGGGCGGCTTCAAGGGCGACCTGACGTTAGGCGATCTGGCCACCGTGGACAAGATCAGCGCGAATGAATTCCTGCGCTGGAAGTCGCTGTACTTTGGCGGCGCCGATGTGCGCCTGGCGCCATTTTCGCTGAGCGTAGAGCAGATTGCGCTGAATGATTTCTTTGCGCGCGTCATCATCGATCCGACCGGCCGCATCAATCTGCAAGACGTGCGGCGCAGCGAAACCGGCGGCAAGCAAAAAAGCGTCACGACTGAAGATCATCCCGCCGTGCCGGCAACGCCGGCAGTAGCAGCAGTTGCCAGCAGCGCCACGATCCTTCCGCCGCCGGCCAAGCCGACCAGCGATATCCCGCCCATCAAGATCAGGAAACTGACGCTCAAGGGCGGCCAGGTCCGCTTTACCGACAACTTCATCAAGCCCAACTACACTGCCAACCTGATGAATTTCGGCGGCGTGGTATCCGGCCTGTCGTCGGATGCAAAAACCAGCGCCAATGTCGACTTGAAAGGCAAGGTCAACAGCGCGCCGCTCTCGATTGTCGGCCGCATCAATCCATTGAAGGGCGACCTGAGCATGGACATCAAGGCCGAGGTGCGCGGCATGGAGCTGGCGCCACTGTCGCCTTACTCGGGCCGCTATATCGGCTACGGCATAGAAAAGGGCAAGCTCTCATTCGACGTCGCCTACCAGGTTGAAAACCGCCTCCTGACTGCGCAAAACCGCCTGATCCTCGAACAGCTGACGCTGGGCGAAAAGATAGAAAGCCCGACGGCCACCACCTTGCCGGTAAGGTTCGCACTGGCCCTGCTGCGCGACCGCAACGGCGTCATTGACATCAACCTGCCTGTAGGCGGCTCGCTAGACGATCCGCAGTTTTCCGTCGGCGGCCTCATCATCAAGGTGATCGTCAACGTCATCACGAAAGCAGTGACCGCGCCATTCACGCTGCTCGGTTCGCTGTTCGGCGGCGGCGAGGAATTATCGATACTGGAATTCGATGCAGGCCGCGCCACGATCACCGAGGTAGGCGCAGGCAAGTTGAAGAGCATGGCCAAGATGCTGCTCGACCGCCCGGCGCTGAAACTGGACATCACCGGCCGCA
>NZ_JAUSME010000241.1 GCF_030645555.1 Herminiimonas sp. | reverse complement strand
ACTTGGCAACGATGGCTTTGGTGGAAAACAGAACCGCGCCGAGTATCGCGATGCTCAGGCCGATCAGAAAAAGCTTGCGCGCGGATGAAGGAGGGCTTGAAGCAGACATGCCGTCATTGTAAGGGCTAAGCGGTTTTTGAGTTTTCCCGCCGCCTTAAGTGCAGTCTTAGGTGCCGTCTTAAATACCGCCGTCGATACTCATGCCGCACTGCCCGCATCGCGGCACTATCGCATTAAAGCAGATGACCGAGCTTGGCCGCCTTGGTAGTCAGGTAGCGCTCGTTGAAAGGATTGCGCGTCACCACCAGCGGCACACGCTCCACCACCTTCAAGCCGAGTTGTTCCATCGCCGTGATCTTGCGCGGATTGTTCGTCATCAGGCGCAGGCTGGAAATCTGCAGATGCTGCAGCATCGGCTTGCACAGACGGTAATTGCGCTGATCCGGCTTGAAGCCCAGCGCTTCATTGGCTTCCACCGTATCGGCGCCGGCATCCTGCAATTGATAGGCGCGTATCTTGTTGACGAGTCCTATGCCGCGTCCTTCCTGACGCAGATAAAACAATGCGCCGCGGCCTTCTTCGGCAATCTTTTGCAAGGCGGCTTCGAGTTGCGGACCGCAATCGCAGCGCAGGCTGAACAAGGCGTCTCCGGTCAGGCACTCGGAATGAATGCGCGCCAGTACCGGCTCGCCATTCGATACATCGCCCAGCGTGATGGCGACATGTTCCTTGCCGCTAGCCGGCTCGACAAATGCATGCAGGCGAAATGTGGCCCACGGTGTGGGCAGATCGCACGATGCCGCGTAATCCAGTTCGGCATCTGGCACGACTGTATTGACGACGGCGTTGGAGGTAAGACTAGTATTCATGGGTGGCGGATATCTGTCATCAGCAAAAGCAGCAAATGCCGACCATCGGCACTTGCTGCTTTTTTGCTCGAAAGACGAAGGATATCAGGCTGGCAGCAATTCGTTGATGGTCTTGCTGGTTTGTTCCAATGCCTTGTTGACGCCTAGCTCGCCCATCGCCAGCCCTTCGCTGGCAATAAAGGTAATGTCGCTCAAGCCGATAAAACCCAGTACCGTGCGCAAATAGGTGGCGAGGAAGTCCATCCCCTGTGCCGGCCCGGCGCTATAGACGCCGCCGCTGGAAGTGAAAATATAGACTTTTTTACCAGTCAACAAACCGACCGGACCTTGCTCACCATACTTGAACGTCACGCCGGCACGGGCAACATGATCTACCCATGCCTTCAAGCCCGAGGTAATCGAGAAGTTGTACATAGGCGCGCCGATGACGATCACGTCTGCATCGAACAATTCCTGCACCAGCGTATCGGACAGTTGCGCGATTTGCGCCTGCTCTGGTGTGCGCTGTTCTGCCGGCGTAAAAAATGCGCCCAGCGTTTTTTCAGTCAGGTGCGGCAAGGGATGAGCGGCCAGGTCGCGCTCGACGATCACGGCCTCAGGCTCATTTACCTGCCATTTATTGAGAAATTCACGCGTCACCTTGCGCGAAATCGAATCGGTGTTGCGTACGCTGCTGTTGATATGAAGGATCCTGGTCATGATAAAACTCGCTTTCCTGTCAGTTGATCGTCCACCGCTGCGCTGCAGAGACAAGCGCGGGTTTTCGACTTGGGTTTTCGTTTAAAAAAGTGCTTCCGTGTTCTTGCTATCATCGTAGGACAGGATTAGCATCAAGAAAACCCACAATATTTAACTGGTTAGTATCGATATTTTAGATATGAGAGAACCCGGCCTCCCCACCCTGGATCAGTTGCGCGTCTTTATCGCGGTCATAGACTGCGGCAGTTTTTCGCGCGCCGCGCGCGAATTGCACCGCACGCAATCAGTCGTCAGTTACACGATAGCCAATCTGGAAGCGCAGTTGAATGTCGCGCTGTTCGACCGCAGCAAGCGCAAGCCGACCCTGACCGAAGCCGGCACGGCCTTGCTGGCCGACGCCCGCACCGTGGGGATGAAAGTGGATGCGCTGCGCGCACGCGCGAAGACGCTGGCGCAGGGACTGGAAGCCGAGGTCGCGCTCGCGGTCGACGTCATGTTCCCGACTGAAATCCTGGTGTGTGCGCTGCATGCATTCCAGCAGCAATTCCCCACCGTGGCACTGCGCTTGCGCATAGAAGCGCTGGGTGCAGTCACGCATCTGGTGACCGAGCGCGTCTGCGGGATAGGCATCAGCGGCCCGATGATAGAGTTTGCCGATATTTTCCAAAGCCAGCAGCTCGGCCATGTGAACCTGATGCCGGTCGCCGCGCCGACCCACCCGCTGGCGCTGATGACAGGCACGATAGGCACTGAAACGGCGCGCGATTACACGCAACTGGTGTTGACTGATCGCAGCCAGTTGACCGCAGGACAGAATTTTGGCGTGATTGCGGTGCGCGACTGGCGGCTGGGAGATCTGGGCGCCAAGCATGCGCTGCTGCGCGCAGGCCTGGGCTGGGGTTCTATGCCGGAGGAAATGATCCGTGAGGATTTGCAGAACGGCCGGCTGGTGCACCTGAAGCTGGCCCACATGGTCAGCGCGCAATATACGCTGCACATGATACACAGGACCGATGATGCGCCGGGCGAGGCCGGGCGCTGGTTGATGCAGTATCTGCTCGAGCATGCGCCGGGCAAATAATGCAGCGCCTGCTTCACTGCTGCCTGCCGGTTTATCTGCGGCAGGCAGCAGGAATCAAAACATTATTTGCGCTTGAGTAGCGAGCCCAGTACGCCGCGTATGATTTCGCGCCCTACCGTCGATCCCATCGTCCGCACGGCCGACTTCATCATCGTTTCCACCATGCTGTCGCTGCGACGGCCATTGGTCTTTTTCCCGCCACCCAGCATGTCGCCCAGCACATCGGCAAACCCACCCTCGCCCTGCGCTTCCGCTTCCTTGGTGGCGGCTTCCTGCGCGACGCGGCCCTTGATTTTTTCGTGGGCTGATTCGCGATCCACCGTCTTTTCATAAATACCGGCAACCACTGAACTGGCCATCAAGGCCTGCCGTTCGGCATCGGTGATGGGGCCGATCTGCGAGGCTGGCGGCAGGACAAACCCGCGTTCGACGATGGTCGGCCGGCCTTTTTCATCGAGGAAGGACACCAGCGCCTCGCCGACGCCCAGCTCGGTAATGACCTGGGTAATATCGAGCGCAGGATTGGGGCGGAAGGTTTCTGCCGCAGCTTGCACCGCCTTTTGATCGCGCGGCGTATAGGCACGCAATGCATGCTGGACGCGATTGCCCAACTGGCCAAGTACCGTATCGGGAATATCCAGCGGGTTTTGCGTGACGAAATACACGCCCACGCCTTTCGAGCGGATCAGGCGCACCACTTGTTCTATTTTTTGCAACAAGGGCTTGGGTGCTTCGGCAAACAGCAAATGCGCTTCATCGAAAAAGAAAGCCAGCTTCGGTTTGTCGAGGTCGCCGACTTCGGGTAATTGTTCAAACAATTCCGACAACATCCACAGCAGGAACGTCGAATACAGGCGCGGCGCATTCATCAGCTTGTCGGCCGCCAGTATGTTGACGATGCCTTTGCCTCTGGCATCGGTTTGCAGCAAGTCCTCGATATTCAGCATAGGTTCGCCGAAAAACTGGTCGCCGCCCTGCTCTTCTATGCCGATCAAGCCGCGCTGGATCGCACCTATGCTGGCGGCCGAGATATTGCCGTATTCAGTCTGGAATGTCGCTGCATTGTCGCCAACCTGCTGCAGCATGGTGCGCAAATCCTTGATGTCGAGCAGCAGCAGACCCTGATCGTCGGCGATCTTGAATACCAGTTGCAGCACGCCTTGCTGCGTGTCATTCAGATTCAGCATGCGCGCCAGCAGCAGCGGGCCCAGATCGGATATCGTCGCCCGCACCGGATGACCTTTTACCCCATACACATCCCAGAAAGTGACCGGGGCGCCAGACCATACCGGCTCTGGCACGCCCAGCATCGCGTAACGCTCCTTGACCTTGCCACTCGATGTGCCGGCTTTGGCGATGCCGGACAGGTCGCCTTTGACGTCGGCCATGAAGACCGGCACGCCGATATCGGACAGGGCGTGTGCAAATGTCTGCAGGGTGACGGTTTTGCCGGTGCCGGTTGCACCCGTGATGCAGCCATGGCGATTGGCAAGTGCGGGTAACAGGCAGAGTTCGAGGTCTGTATTTTTTGCAATCAGCAATGGATTTGGCATGTTTTTGTCCACAAGGGATAAGGTTGGGCAGGCGGACGGTATGGTAAAATCCGCGGTTCATTATAGCTAACTCATCGGGAAAGATACGCCATGGCAGGACATAGCAAATGGGCCAATATCAAGCATAAAAAGGCTGCAACCGATGCCAAGCGCGGCAAAATCTGGACCCGCCTGATCAAGGAAATCACCGTCGCAGCCCGCATGGGCGGCGCCGACATCGCAGCCAACCCGCGCCTGCGCCTGGCAGTCGACAAAGCGGCCGATGCCAATATGCCGAAAGACAATGTCACGCGCGCGATACAACGCGGCAGCGGTGGCCTGGAAGGCGCCAATTATGAAGAAATCCGTTATGAAGGCTACGGCATCAGTGGCGCGGCGATTCTGGTCGATTGCATGACCGACAATCGGGTACGCACGGTGGCGGAAGTGCGCCATGCGTTTTCCAAGTTTGGCGGCAACATGGGCACTGAAGGTTCGGTCGCATTCCTGTTCAAGCATTGCGGCCAGTTTTTGTTTGCGCCCGGCACCGATGAAGACAAGTTGATGGAAGCCGCACTCGAAGCCGGCGCCGAAGACGTGACGACCGACGACGAAGGCGGCATGGAAGTGATCTGCCCACCGCACGATTTTTCGAGTGTCAAGGATGCGCTGGAAGCCGCAGGCTTCAAGGCCGAAGTGGCGGAAGTCATCATGAAGCCGGCGACCGAAACCGTGTTCCAGGGCGATGATGCGATCAAGATGCAAAAATTGCTGGACGCGCTGGAGAACCTCGACGACGTGCAAGAGGTCTATACGAACGCGGTGATCGAGGAAGAATAAGCCACGTATATTCAAAAGCGGACTGGCTCCGCTTTTAATGAGGCAGTGAATCGGTCCGCAGTAAATACGACCATACGCAGCAACAAGCAAAACAACCAGCCGGCATCGATGCGGCAATTTTAGTCAAAGCAATCACGATCTCATGAAAATTCTGGTAGTCGGCTCAGGCGGCCGCGAACACGCCCTGGCTTGGAAACTGGCGCAATCCGAACGGATACAAACCGTGTATGTCGCACCCGGCAACGGCGGCACGGCGCTGGACAACCGGCTGGAAAACATTGCGATCACCGATCCGCAGGAACTGGCGGAATTTGTAGAACGTGAAAACGTCGAGCTGACCGTGGTCGGTCCGGAAACACCGCTGGCAGCCGGCATCGTGAATCTTTTCCGCAGCCGCGGCTTGAAGATATTCGGCCCGACCAGGGAAGCGGCGCAACTCGAAAGCTCCAAGGATTTCGCCAAATCCTTCATGCAGCGCCATGCAATCCCGACCGCTGAATACCAGACCTTTTCCGAGGTAAAGGCAGCGCACGATTACATCGCCAGCAAAGGCGCGCCTATCGTCATCAAGGCCGACGGCCTGGCCGCCGGCAAAGGCGTAGTGGTAGCGATGACGCTGGATGAAGCGCATCAGGCAGTCGACATGATGTTGTCGGATAACAAGCTCGGCGATGCCGGCGCGCGCGTCGTGATCGAGGAATTCCTCGCTGGCGAAGAAGCCAGCTTCATCGTCATGGTCGACGGCAAAAACATCTTGCCGCTGGCCACCAGCCAGGATCACAAACGCCTGCTCGATCATGATGAAGGCCCGAACACCGGCGGCATGGGTGCGTATTCACCCGCGCCTATCGTCACCCCCGAGCTGCATGCACGCGTGATGCGCGAAATCATCATCCCCACCGTGCATGGCATGGCGAAAGACGGCATACCATTTTCCGGCTTCCTGTACGCCGGCTTGATGATAGACGACAAGGGCAATGTAAAAACGCTGGAATTCAATTGCCGCATGGGCGACCCGGAAACGCAACCCATCATGGCGCGCC
>NZ_JAUSME010000212.1 GCF_030645555.1 Herminiimonas sp. | reverse complement strand
GCCCGGCATCGACGGACTGACCCTGTGCCGCAAGATGCGCGACGAATTGCAGAACGATACGCCAGTGCTGATGCTGACCGCGCGCGATACGCTGGACGACAAGGTCGCCGGCTTTGACAGCGGCGCCGACGATTATCTGGTCAAGCCGTTTTCATTGCTGGAAGTCGAAGTCCGGCTGAAGGCGCTGGTGCGCCGCGCGCGCGGCAAGAACCAGGGCACCAATTTCCTGAGCGTCGGCGACCTGGTGTTTGATACCTCTACCTATCAAGTCAAACGGGCCGGCCTGCCGATTTCACTGACCAAGACAGGATTCAAGATCCTGACCTGCCTGATGAAGGAAGCACCCAAGGTCGTCTCGCGGGAAACGCTGGAACTTGAAGTATGGGGCGATCATCCACCCGACAGCGATGCCTTGCGCACGCACATACACGCACTGCGGCAGGCGCTGGACAAAGCCCATCCGTTTGCCATGCTGCGCACGGTTCAGGGCATAGGCTACCGTCTGGTAGGCTCGGATGAAACGGCCTAGTTCGCTGCGGCGACGCATCGTTGTCGCCTATCTTTTTTTCGCGCTGGCAGTCTGCACTTTCCTCGGCATCGTGGCAGCCGTTGCCATTGAAGGAACGGAAGATTTGCTGGTCGATGAACATTTGCGCAGCATCGCCACATGGGCATCACCGCGCCACGCGGTCGGCATGCCGGTGGAAATGCCATCCGACGTCAGTTTTTATCACAGCGATTCCATCCCATCCGAATTGCGCGACTTGCCACCCGGCGTCGCAAAAAAAACCTTCGAAGGACAAACGGTACACCTGCTGGTCGGGGAAGACGACGCCGGCACCTATGTGGTGGTTGATCGGGCCAGCGATTATAAAAACATCGAACATGTGATTTACGCCATGCTGATGGCCGGGTTTCTCGGCTTCGTTGCCCTGTCGCTGTTTCTCGGCAGCTTTATCGCGCGCGGCTTTGTCGATCCCATCGTCGAACTGGCGGCGGCAGTCATGGATAAAAGCAGCAACGCCGAATTGCCGCTTATGGGCAGCCAGGATGAACTGGGCGTACTGGCACGATCGTTCGCCGCACACAGCACCGAGCTCAAGCAATTCCTGGCGCGCGAACGCTTCTTTACCGGCGATGTCAGCCATGAGTTGCGCACGCCCTTGACCGTCATCATAGGCGCAGCGGAATTGATGGTCGCGCAAACTGCGGAGCAGCCGGCACTGCATGCACCGGCCCAACGCATACTGCGCGCCGCACTTGAGGCGACTGACTGTGTCGCTATCCTGCTGTTGCTGGCGCGCGCGCCGGACAAGATCAATCGACCGCAAACCTCGGTTACCAGCGTGATACGCGAAGAAATCGCGCGCTGCAAACATTTCCTGGAAGGAAAACCCGTCGTTCTGGATTTCGAAGAAGGTGAAGATTTTCTGGTGGCAGCCCCGAAGGAATTACTCACGGCAGCCATCGGCAACCTGATACGCAACGCCTGCCAATATACGGAACAAGGTTACGTCACCGTGAAAATGGGAGCGCACTCAGTCATCGTCGAAGATAGCGGGCCTGGCGTGCCGGAACCGATACAGGCGCGCCTGCAAAACCGGGCCTCGTCCCAGCCCTTGATAGGCTCTGCCGGCACCGGCCTGGGCCTCGCTCTGGTCGTGCGGATTTGCGAATATCTGGGCGCAAAATTAAACGTAGGAAATAATCCCGAAATTGGTAGTAATTTCCGAATTGATTTTTAGATAACTTTAACGAAATTTTAACGTATTTTTCACATCTAATTAAGTTCCTCAGCGCTAATCTGCGGCTGCACATCGCAGTTACGTAGCCTAGGCAATCCAAGCACTCCAGCGTTTTTTTGTGTTGGCTTTGCCTACCGCCACAGGCATTCCGTTTCAAGCGAAATGTCACGCACGTTAACAGGTAGTGGCCAAAAAGGATTTTTCAGGTTTTTCTGATAATCGACAACAACATGGTCGAAATCCGACCGCCACGTTAATTTAATACACTTGAGGAAGACATGGACTTATTAGCAACCCCGGCATTTTGGGCCGCACTCGGCAACATCATCCTGATCAACATCGTGCTGTCCGGCGATAACGCAGTGGTCATCGCACTGGCGGCAAAATCGCTGCCACCTAAACAAAAGAAAATGGCCGTCATCTGGGGTAGCGCAGCAGCAATTATCCTGCGTATTGTCCTGACTATTTTCGCACTGCAATTATTGACACTGCCTTACCTGAAACTGATCGGCGCAGTCTTGCTGTTTTACATCGGCGTGCAATTGCTGGCTGAAGATGGTGGCGAAGAAAACATAGAAGGCCATTCCAACCTGTGGGGTGCCATCAAGACCATATTGATCGCCGATCTGGTCATGAGTCTCGATAACGTGCTCGGCGTTGCTGCGGCAGCCAATGGCAGCGTTGTATTGCTGGTCATCGGCTTGGCCATCAGCGTTCCACTGATCGTATTCGGTAGCGCACTGGTACTGAAATTGATGGAAAGATTCCCTATCATCATCACCCTGGGCGCTGCCTTGCTGGGTTACCTGGCTGGCGAAATGCTGTTCTCGGACGTATCCGTCACACCATGGATAGAAGCCAACATCCCGCATCACGAACTGTCCCTGTTCGGCCATGGCCACATGAGCATTCCAGGCCTGGTTCTGGCTGCAGGTGTTGTGATAGTTGGCACTTACATGGGCAAACGTCACCACAAAGCTGCGGCGGCGTAATACGAAGGTCGATCACTGATTGCTGATCGATACTAGTTGCACCAATTTGAAGGGCGAACCAGCATGGCTGGTTCGCCCTTTTTTACGCCCTTTTTATACTTGCTTGAGCTTCCAAGCATGCCGGCCACCGCCATACATGATGGTGCTAGTGTCGCTTGAACTTGTGCTTGAGGTTGAAACTGTGATCAAGCACCAGTCTGGTGCTGGCAATCAGGCTGCTCAATCCCAGCACCAGTTGCGTTAACCGGTCTCCCGGCAAGGCCCAGATTTGCGTAGCCGGCACATCGACTTGCGTCGCCGCAGCGATCAGCGGCGTGACCCACTCCGCCTCGGGCGTGACATCCAGCAGCACATCGCCTTCCGACGTCGTATGCATGAAAATATCGCCGCCCTCACCCAGGCTGAAACAAATCCCCCAGCCGCTGGCCTTGCTGCTGTTGATTAATTGCTGGATGGCGCGATTTTGATGATCTATCCACGCCTCCACATCGTAGGTGGTTTTTAAAACTATCCATGGCCGCTCAACCGGCTCATCCTGATTTTTTTCGCCTTCTTCGTGCATCATTACATCTCGTCGTTGAATAAGTGATTCATGGCCATACTGTACACGCTGCGACGACATCCTTCGTCTTACAGCGCGATAAAAAGCGGGCAATTGCTGGCAATGAGGCGCCATCGTGATATCCTGCGGACCCTAGATCACCATTGCTTGACTGCTGTTCATGACGACTACTGAAGCCACTCCAAACCCATTTCAATCCGCGCGCATCCTGCTCAAGGAACTCCAGGAAAAATTCACCGTGTTTGGCGAGTTCCTGCCATTGGCAATCGGCATAGACAAGCAATTGATCGCGCAAAGCCCGGACGTCAGCCGCAAGGCGCTGCGTACCGCGCTCGGCATACACACGAATTCACTGCGCTATCTGAAGGGTATGGAAAAAGCCACCGTGCGTTTCAATCTGGATGGCTCGAACGCAGATGAAGTCACCGACGTGCATCGCGCCCATGCGACCACGACGCTGAAAGAACGCTTTAAAAAGAATGCAGAACAGCGCAAGGCGCAACGCCAGGTCGAAGAAACCCAGCGCAAGGCTGAGGCAGCACAAAAACAGGTGGCAGAAGCAGAGCTGCAGCGCGCTGAAAAACTGAGCCAGCTGGCAGAAAAGTTTTCACGCAAAAACTGATCGACCAGGTCGCAGGCCTGAACCAGGCCTGCGATATGCAATAGCTTACCAATACGTCCACAGCATCTTGGCTGCCAGCACGTACAGCAGGCCGGCAAAGATGCGCTTCAAGGTCTGCACCGGCAATCGATGCGCCCAGCGCGCGCCTATAGGCGCGGTAAACACACTGCCGCACACTATGCCTGCCACCGCGATCAGCGAAACAAAGCCGGCCGTATACTCAGGCAAGCCCGGCACGCTCCAACCCGAAATGATGTAACCAATAGTGCCGACGATGGCCAGTGGTATCCCCATCAAGGCACCGGTCCCTATGGTTTTCCTCATCGGCACGCCGCACCACAGCATGAAGGGGATCGTCAGGAAGGCACCGCCGGCAGATACCAATCCGCTGATCACGCCTATCACCAGCCCAACGCAAAACAATGGCCCGGCAGACGGCAGCGGGCGCGCCGATTTCGGTTTTTTATTCAGCATGATTTGCGTCGCGCCGAAGAACACAATGACGGCAAAGCTCAAGGCCAGATGCCGCTGCGGTATCCAGGCTGAAACCGAAGTGGCGAGCAGGCTGCCGACCACCAAACCCGGTGTCATCCGCTTGAAGATGCTGAAGTCGACGCCATCGAACTTCAGATGTTCGCGCACGCTGGAACCGGATGTGAATGCGATCGATGCCATGCATGTCGCCAGCGCCATGTGCACCACGTGATCAGGTGCAAAATGCTGTGCCGCAAACAAGGCTGCGATCACCGGCACCAGCGTCATGCCGCCGCCTATCCCCAGCAAACCCGCCAAAATACCGACGACTGCGCCCGCCACCACATAAGAGAAGAACCAGATCATCGTCGCCCCCCGATGACTGCCACTACGTTTAATACCCTTATCACCATCGCCTGCATCCTATCGACCTCGTTTTTCTTGCTCAAATTATCAAGTGCCGCGCACTTCCAGTACCCACCCTGCACCCGCTGGAATACCGATCGAATTTACCTCATATGAACTTCATAGTTCATGACCGCCCATCGCACGGATCACCTTTGCAATATCCTGTACCGCCACCGGTTTTTGCATCAGGCGCTTGCCCATGCGCAAGCGGAGTTGATCTGACAGTATGATGGACTCCGCCGGCATCAGTAACACGACCGGGATACCGCTCCAGGCAAAATCAGCCCGCATCATTTTCAAATTCTCGATGATGTCCATATCGTTACCTTCAAGATCCACCAGCATCACGCCTATGTTCGGGTGAAACTTGTGTAACCCCCCCAGATAATCAAAATCCATCGCTTTACCTACAGGCCGCATGCCGGCGAATGCTGCGCGGAATCCGCTGCCGGCCAGGGCCTGATTCAGATCAGTCGCCAAGGCAAGATTCCTGCCCAGCACCACCACCCCGATTTCTTCATCGCTGCGCGCCGATAGCGCCAGGTCACTGATATCGCTCTCGCCCCACCCCATGTTCTTGTAATGTCTTGCCAGGACCTGCCAGAAGCCGCTGCCCAGGGTGCGGCCAGCTTCTTCAGCCGAGGTAAGACCGGAGATCACGAAATCCCTCAGCTGGAGTTCCATACCCAAATCATCCGGATTGCCGGCTTCACTGCGAGGCTGGTCGGCTACCCACAACTCCGCCGGAGGGTTCCCGCCGAGCAGTTGGGCGCGCTCATCCGGACTAGGGCGATAAATCTCCACGATGGGTATAACGCCCAGGTAACCGGTAAACAGGCAGGCTGCGCACCCTGCGGCGCGCTTGGCGGGCGCTTCATAAGTTATATCAAAGAATAACTGCTCTGCCTGCGTGTACGGCAGCGTGACTGGATGGCTGCAGTGAGGGCAAAACCTGCGCACCAGACGCTGCGCCACCACGGCCTTGAGAATTTCTCCCAGCACTGGTGCGGAAAGCCCCAGATCCATCAGGCGCGGTACTGCAAAGCGCGCACTGGCAGAATGCAGGGTCGAGAGTACGAGGTGGCCGGTGAGTGCAGCCCGCGCCGCTGCCTGGGCAGTTTCCTCATCGCGGATTTCTCCGACCAGCAGGATGTCCGGATCCTGTCGCAACTGGGCGCGCATCGCGCTGGCAAAAGTCATGCCCTGTTCATGGCTGATGCTCACTTGTGACAAGCCGGGAACATCATATTCCACCGGGTCCTCCAGGGTAGCAATCGAGCGCGTCATGTTGTTTAGTGATGACATCATGCCGTACAGTGCGGTGGTCTTGCCACAGCCTGTAGGACCCACGAACAGGATCAGGCCCGAGTCCAGCCGGGCCAGTCGACGCAGGGTTTGAATACGCACCGGTGAGTAACCCAGCTTGTTCAGCGAAAACACCTTGCTCTGGTCCAGCAGACGCACTACCAGTCGTTCGCCATGGGTATTGGGCACGGTGGATAGCCGCAAGTCGACCCGGCGTCCGAGCAGGAACACGCTGGCGTGGCCATCGTGCGGATGCAGCGCATTGCTGATATCCATCCCACCCACCCCTTTGAAGTGACGGACCAGTTGCTCTCCCAGCGCCTTGGGCAAGGTAGTCAGGCGCACCAGCACCCCATCCACGCGCAGTCGCACGAGGTAGCCCCCCAGATAAGGCTGAAAATGAATATCAGACGCCCGCTGCTCCAGGGCCTTGCGCAACAGCTGATGCGCAAAGTGGATCGCCGGATCGAGCTTTGCATCTTCTTCAGGCGGCGCATCCAATTGAATCGAGTGTTCAGCCTCGCGGTTTGCTATGGCCGCGTAAGTACGCGCGACTGCCTGCTCCACCCATTGCGGCGACTGGATTTCCAGTACGATATGATGGTTGGCAGCGCGGTGAAGTTGATCCAGCGCAGCGTCATCCGTTGGATCGCTGGTAGCGATGTGCAAGGTGTTACCTTCCAGAGCAAGGGGTAACACGTTGAATTGCATCGCCAGGCGAAATGGCAGCAGGCTGGCAGGATTGGTTTCCTGCGTGCGCAGCCTCGCGACAGGCAAATTGAAATGCGCAGCAACAGGTTTAACCAGCTCATCAGGCGAAATCCCGACTACGCGCGCCACGAGTTCCCAGGCATCCATGATTGCTTCCGGCAAGGTCGCCGGCAAGAGCTTCCCGTTACCGGGCTGCAGGTTTTCGGCGATCTCTTTCAGCCATTCATGTGTTGTCATCGGTCCCCATCTGATCGCAAAAGCTTGATTATATTGCCACCATTACAGAATGGCATATTATCGATAAGCGCTGCAAGACAACTTGGATCCTGACTTCATGCAGCATATTGATAATCGGGGGAATTCGCTTAATAGCTGAAAATGCGTGTGAGCTAACACGGCCGCCGCCAGCTTGACGGCAGTTGAACCACCCGCTTATTCCTGCCCGATATCTTCATTCCATACGGCAGGATTGCTGCGTATGTAATCGGCCAGCATGTGTACGCATTCCTGCGATCCGAGATCGATGACTTCGACCCCGTTTTCGCGCAGCCACTCCAGCCCGCCCGCAAAGTTAAGCGACTCTCCGACGACGACCGTCCCGATCTGGAATTGACGGACCAGCCCACAGCAATACCAGCAAGGCGCCAGCGTCGTCACCATCACCGTGTCGCGGTAACTCTTTTGCCGCCCTGCCTTGCGGAAGGCATCGGTCTCGGCATGTACCGATGGATCATTTTCCTGAACCCGGCGATTGTGCCCGGAGCCGAGAAGTTCGCCGCTGCGTTTGAAGAGTGCTGCACCGATAGGTATCCCGCCCTCCGACAAACCCAGGCGGGCTTCATCGACGGCGGTTTGCAGCATCGCCTGGTAATCAGGGGCTTGGGGCATGCTCACTCTCCCTTGCAAATGTGAAGGTCCGACATCGACTAAATTTTAGATGCTTCAAAATAGGACACCGATGCCGGCTCAGCTTTAATGCCTGCTTTAATTCTCACGGCGCACTGCTATCTCATCCTGGAGCGCAGCTTGATGGTTGCTCCTGCCACCATGAAGTTGCCGTACCCCAGGTGATGTATGGTCTGCGGATGCTTGATCGCAGTATCTACCCATGCCTGCACGACCTCAAGTACAAAGAAACCGTACTTGACCACCATGCCCGTATCGACAACGCGGCATTCAAGGCTGGCATAGCATTCATCTATCAGCGGAGCAGCTACGTATTTTGCTGGGCTTTTCGTAAGCCCGAATTTCTTGAACTTGTCCAGCTTCAGGCCACTGGCATTGCCGCAACTCACGACCTTCTTGGCGATATCCACAGTCGGGATATTGATGACGCATTCGCCGGACGCTTCCAGCAAGCCATATGAATAATTACGATTGCTGATGACGCAGCCGACCAGCGGCGGCTCGAACTCAAGCATCGAATGCCAAGACATCGTCATGACGTTCGCCTGCACAGCACTGGCAGTCGTCAGCAAGACCACCGGCCCCGGTTCAAGCAGCGCATAGACCTTCGATAGTGGAAACGATTTTTTTGCCATGGTTAATTGACGACGATGATCCTTGCTCTATGCCCAGGCTTCCTTCTGGCTGCAACGCCAAGCAAGCTGGCGGCCATGAAAGCGTTCTGCAACTGGATAGCTATTGCATCACTGATTACAGCGTCCTATCCGCAAAAGCGACGCGCCATCTCGTCAAACGATACACCCGCTTGCCCAGCTTGACTACCGCAGCATTATCCGCGCCGCCAACGCCATCGACTGAAAACCGCTAGACTGGCGGATACAGGTCTATGCGGCCGTCCGGACAGATTTTTTGTTGCGCGACGATCAGCAAGCTTGATTTATCCATCAACATCCCAACCGGCAGACCATCTTTGCACTCCCCTTCATCCCCTCCCGTCATCAGGAATGAATTCCTGTTTTTGCTCGCGCTGGCCGGCATACAGTTCACGCACATCCTGGATTTCATGATCATGATGCCACTGGGTCCGCAATTGACACGGGTCTTGCAGATAGATACGCACCAGTTTGGTTTATTGCTGTCCTCATATACGTTTACCGCCGCCATTTCGAGCTTGCTCGCCGCCACGTATATCGATCGTTTTGACCGGCGCAAGTTGATGCTGGCGCTGTATGCCTTGTTCATCATCGCGACGCTTTGTTGCGGCCTGGCGCCGAATTATCCATCCCTGTTGATTGCACGGGCGCTGGCTGGCGCGTTCGGTGGCATTCTGGGCGCGCTGGTGCAGACCATGGTGGCAGACGTGGTGCCATTCGAGCGACGCGGCAAGGCTCTCGGCATGGTGATGGCAGCATTTTCCATTTCTACAGTGGCGGGCGTACCGCTCGGTTTGCTGCTGGCTACGTATTTGCCTGCGCTGGGCTGGCGCGCACCGTTCTTTTTCATCGTGCTGCTGGCAACTGTATTCTGGCTTATTTCATATCGCCTGTTACCCAGCCTGACCACCCACCTGGGCGCCAAACGAATTGGCAATATCTTCCAGCAAATTTATGTAGTAGCCAAGGAGCCTGCTCACTTGAGCGCATTTGCATTTATTTCCTTGCTGATGATGGCTGGCTTTACCGTGATCCCGTTTATCCCACTCTATCTGACGACTAATGTCGGCATGCCGGAATCATTCATCACGGTGATCTATCTGTGCGGCGGTGCGGCGACCTTCTTCACATCGCAATTGATAGGCCGGATGGCGGACAAGCATGGCAAGCTAAAAGTGTTTCGGCGCGTGGCGCTGGCATCCTTCATCCCGCTGCTGATCACAACGCATCTGGTGCCGGTTGCATGGTGGCTGGTGCTGATTAATTCGACACTGTTTTTCATACTCGTGCCAGGCCGCATGGTGCCGGGCATGGCGATGGTCAGCGCAGTGCCGGCGCCGCATGTGCGCGGCACCTTCATGAGCCTGGTGTCTTCGGTGCAGATGCTGTCGTCCGGACTGGCGGCGCTGCTGGCAGGCTGGCTCATTACCCGCACGCCTGCTGGACAGATAGCGCATTACGACACGGTGGGCTATATCGCGGTTGGCTGCGGGGCGCTCACGCTGTGGGTCGCACAGTATTTGCGCGTGGCGTCGGCCCAGCCTGCCGCGCCAGAAAAACCGGCGGCTTGAAACAAGTCTCTTAGGGCTTGCCGGACGGCGCGCTTTTTTTACGCGGCTTTGCGCCTGATTTGGCGGCAGTTTTTTTCGCTGCCGCAGATGGCGCCCGGGCAGCGCGCGCGGCCGGTTTTTCTTTTTTCGGTGCTGCCGGTTTTTCTTCCGCCATCACGCTGCTGACAGCTTGATTGAATTGCGCCTGCAGCATATTCCACCAGGCTTCGGGCGTACCGGCCGCTGCAGTTGCCAGCAAAGGATCTGCTGCGGAGGCCGGCTTCTGTGCAAAAGCCGCTGCTGAAGCATGGGGTGCCGCAGCAGCATCCGCCTTGTTCGGCGCCGTATTGGCGCCCTGCGGCATGTCGGCACCGAATGTCTGCCCCATTGCATGCAAGGTAGAGAGTGTTGCGCTCTGCACTTCCAGCGCCTGTATCGTGCCACGCAACATGTTCATGTTCACGTTCAACCACGATTCGACTGCCTTCAGGTCGGCTATCTGCTTGTTGATTTCTTCCACCGAAAGCGTAGGCATGACCATGCCGGGTATGCCGGTCGGCGCCTGCATGCCGCCCCACATGTTCTTGACGAATTCCAGCGTATCGGCCATGGCATCGAAGCCGGGAAGATTGGGCATGTTGGGTTGTGTCACGATGAACCTCCGAAACGATGCATGGCAAAAACAGCACAGAAAAAATCAGGCGGGGCAAAGCAGCATCGCCAGCGGTTCAAGCTTAGCAGAGAATGATTTGATGCCCGCGTTTTCTATCGATGTGATGCCGGCGCACTCAAGTCCGGGCCTTGCGTTTACACTGTCAGCATGACGATGGATTCCCGCCCAGCCGAACACCGCCCCTGCCGCTCGCGCATATCCTTGCGCTGGCTATGCGTGCTGATCGCGTCGGCACTCCTGCACCTGCTGGTGATCAACTGGAGCAGCGGATACCTGGGCCTCCCTGCCATGCATGCGCCGGAAAACCCGACCGTAAGCGTCGCCATACTGGAAGCGCCACCGCTACCCAAACCCGTCATCAAGGCCGCCGTCCAGCCACCCAAACGCCATGCGCGCCCGGCACCACCGCGCATGGCAGCCCCGTCTGCGCCATCATCTGCCGTTGCCAGTATCGAAGCGGCGACGACGGATACGCAGACAGGCGATGTCGCCGGCAGTGACCTGGCAGCAGATGCCGGACCCGCAACGCCAGATGCGGCAGCACTGGCGGACGATCAAGCCGCCGTGCGCTACAACATCGATTTGCCGCCGTCAGCCGATTTGAAATACGACGTACAGAAAATCCCCAGGGATGGCGCGCCCATGTATGGCAGCGGCACCATACGCTGGCACACGGATGGCAGCAGATACACCGTGGATGGCGACTTTGGCGTGCTCTTCATTACCGCCTTGCGCTTTCAGAGCGCCGGCACGCTAGAAGACACCGGCATAGTGCCGGAGCTGTATAGCGAAAAACGCTTCCGCAAGGCGGAAACCAATACCCATTTCCATCGCGAGCGCAATACGATCAGTTTTTCATCCTCCGAGCTAACGTATCCACGCACAGGCGGCGAACAGGATAGGGCCAGCATCATTTGGCAACTGGCCGGCATAGGGCGCGGAGATAGCGAAAAATTTGTACCCGGCACCAGCATCAAGCTGTTCGTGGCCGGCACCCGCAATGCAGAAACCTGGCAAATCATGATCATCGGCCAGGAAGAAATCACCATCGACGGCAACACCACGCGCGCATGGCATGTCGCGCGCGCGCCGCGTAGCGGCTCTTACGATCAGAAACTGGATATCTGGCTTGCACCTGAACAGTCCTGGTATCCGGTACGATTGCGGTATACGGAACCGAATGGCGATTACCTCGACATGTCGCTGACCAGCCTGAACGTTTCTCCCACGCCCTAGTCTGATATTTTCAACCACTTACAATTTGGTAAACCCATGAAACGTATTCTTCCCCGCTATTTTTCCAGCCTGCTGCTTGCATGCGCAGTGAGCGCAGCGCATGGCGCTGCCTTCGCGCAAACGCCGGCGCCAGCGGCCATTAACCCGCCGCCTTCCGCCCAGCTGGACTATACGATAGTGGCAAATCAGCGCGGCCTGCCGCTGCACGGCACCGCAGTACTACAGTGGGAAAACAGCAAGGATCACTATTCGATCAGCACTGAAACACGCGCCATGCTGCTGGGGAAAATCCTGGAAGCAAAAAGCACAGGCGCGATCGATGCCTCCGGCCTCGCACCGCACACATCAACCGAGAAACGCTTCCGCAAGAATCCCACGACCGCCACGTTTAATCGCGAAGCGCGCACCATCACCTTCAGCGCATCCGACGTCAGCTACGCCATCAAGGGCGGCGAACAGGATCGCAACAGCGTCATATGGCAATTGGCGACGATGGCACGCAGCACACCGAAGAAATTCAAGCAGGGTGCCACCATCCCGATGGTCGTGGCCGGGCAAAAAGATGTGGATCCATGGGCATTCAAAATCGGCAAGCCTGAAACCATCAAGACGGCCCTGGGCAGCATCAAGACAGTGAAAATCAGCAAGCTCATCAAGGATGGCGGCAAGGAACAGAAAATCGATATCTGGTTTGCACCGGCGATGGAATGGTATCCGGTACGGCTGCGCTTTACCGAGCCGGAAGGCGACTTCATAGAACAGACAGTGGCCAAGGTCACGCCGCAATCCTGATAGAAAAATCGCGATGCCGATACTGCTCACATTGCTGCGCATATAATTCTGCCCTGCGACGGCATGCAGCGACCCTGAATGCCGTCACCAATTTTGTTCACCAAGGACCACATGAATTCTGCAGATAGCGCACTGGTACTCTTCAGCGGCGGCCAAGATTCCACTACCTGTTTGGCATGGGCGCTAGCACGGTATGACAGGGTGGAAACCATAGGCTTCGACTATGGCCAGCGTCATGCGATCGAGTTGACGGTGCGTCCATCGATCTTGCATGCCTTGCGCACCATGTCGCCGGCATCGGATCGCCGGCTGGGCGAAGATCACATGATAGATCTGTCGCTCCTTGCAAAAATTTCCGATACTGCACTGACCAGCAATGTCGAAATAGCGATGCTGGAAAACGGCCTGCCCAACACCTTCGTTCCCGGCCGCAATCTGCTATTCATGACAGTCGCGGCTACCGTGGCGTATCGCCGCGGCTTGAACGTGCTGGTCGGCGGCATGTGCGAAACCGATTTTTCCGGTTACCCGGATTGCCGCGACGATACGATGAAAGCCTTGCAGGTCACGCTCAATCTGGGCATGGCGACGCGCCTCAAGGTCGAAACACCATTGATGTGGATAGACAAGGCAGCCACATGGAAAATGGCGCAGGATCTGGGCGGAACGGCCTTGCTTGATTTGATACGCAGCGGAACGCACACCTGCTATCTCGGCGAGCGCGGTACCTTGCATGATTGGGGCTATGGTTGCGGGAAATGTCCTGCGTGCGAATTGCGGGCACGCGGATATGCAGGCTTCATGGGACGGTAAAACTGGCGCCCGTCTTGTCAGGAACAAGCAAGGTAATCGCTCAGTACGCCAGGAGCTTCACTGGCGCACCTCCGCAAGACGCTCAGACAATATCAATTGCCCGGGCTTGGTGCATACCTGCGCTCATGCATGCGTTCATGCATGGGCATAGGCATAGGCTGGTACTCTGATCCAGGCGCTGCCGGTGCTGCTGGCGGCGCAACGATGGTGGTCGTGGTTTCACGATAGACGCCGCCACTTTCCACGCTGCCCGACACCGTACCACCACCGGTTACGCGCCGCACACAATCCGGACGGTCTGCCACCGGCAATGCATTGCAGCGCGTTACCGCGTTCTGCTCGTACGAAGTCGTACCACCATTCAAATTACCGCGTCTGGCTTCCCCACGCGCAGCGGCAGCTTCCTTCAAGCAAGTCTCGCGATCCTGATGGGACTGGCCACTCAGACAGGCTGCGCGTTCTTGCTGATAGGTACTGGCGCTGGCATCTGCGGCAAACGCAGCGCCCGGAGCAAATGACACGCCGGCTGCAAGGAGTGACAAACCCAGCACGTATTTTCTTGCATTGCAAATTGAGCCTTGAGCAAATAGCATATCGGTCTCCATAGAGGGAAATAAAAAAACAGTCTGCAGTGAGCCTGCATGCTTGTATGTACGCTAACCGGCTTATGCAGCAGTGAAATTATATTGCCGCAACATGCAAAATAAATGCTATTTTTCAGCCATCGTGACTATGACTGTTTTTCCACACGACACTGGAAACGATGCGATACTTGCCGGCCAGAGATCTTAAGCTGTCGAGCAAGAAAACTGCCGATACTACTGGCAGTCTGTCCCAACATTATTCAAAAGAGAGTAGGCAATGCGCTCACCCAACCAGCCTCGCAAACATTTTTCCATGTTGCGCGGCTTTCATCTCGCTGATTTCTTTACGCTCGGCAATGCTGCCTGCGGTGTCGCCGCGGTGTTTTTTGCGATGCTGTACATGAGCAGCCACTCGCTCACGCATTTCTATGCAGCCGCTGCAATGGCACCGACCGCATTCATATTCGATGTCCTTGATGGCCGCATTGCACGCTGGCGTCGCCAGCATTCCGCGATGGGGCGGGAACTGGATTCGCTGGCCGATATCATTTCCTTCGGCCTGGCACCGGCAACGCTAGGCTTTGCGGCGGGCTTGACTGGCGTCTGGGATTGGGTCGCGATGATTTATTTCGTCTGCTGCGGCGTGAGCCGCCTGGCGCGCTACAACGTTACTGCAGAAACCTTGTCTGAAGGCGCCGATAAGGTCGCTTACTTCGAAGGCACGCCGATACCGACCAGCGTACTGATTACCGGCGTACTGGCATGGCTGGCATCGCAGGGCCTGACCGGCACCGCGATTTATGGCGATGTATGGATGCTGGGCCCGTGGGCCTTGCATCCGCTGGCATTGCTGTTCGTCTTGTCCGGCACGCTGATGATCAGCAAGACCCTGCATATCCCCAAACTGTAAACCCTGTTGCGAAAACCTGTCTCGCGCGCCCGACGCATTACAGGCGATACATCAGCGCAGCGAACACCACTGCGGCAGCCGATGCCGCAGTGACGGCATCCAGTAAATCCATCACTAACCTCCATCGACCGATGTGCTGTACTTCTGTCACTTAGACTATCTTCATGGCTGGCAGGTCAGATTACGCATCGCAGGCTGTCTTGCAAACGAAGGCTTTCGTCGATGCTTATGACGAATAGGCATATCGCGACGCAAATTCCAGCGCAATGATGGCCGCCCCGCTTGTTGACGTTGCATTTCCACAACCAACTGCGGGCATGGAATTGTCGCGCGACGCCATCTGCCGAAGACATGCTGGGGACAGGCTTCCCCCGCCCGCATAGCCACCACGACAGACGGGGAGCAGGCCTGCCGTCCCTTCCTTGTCGCGCACAACATTTCGATGCGCCCGGCTTTTTTGTGTTATCAGAAAAACACTTTCGATCAAAAACCATCGCCTGAAAAACCATTGCGGCAACCCCGACTATGGCATTCTGAGCCCTCATCACAATAATCGAGCCGAAAACGCAGCGCTGCGCAGATGGCCGCCCGGGGAGCACAACATGCTTGATTTTTTACGTACATTTATTGTCGGCTTGGTACTCATCCACTTCTCTTGCCACGTGTATGCAGAAGATGGCGTAACAGATAACAAGATAGTGATAGGCCAGACGGTCGGTCTGACAGGCACGATCGCGGCACCAGTAAAAGAAATGAATGAAGGCGCCAACGCCTATATCGCCAGCGTTAACAGCCGTGGTGGCGTCAACGGTCGCAAGATCGAATTACTCACGCTGGACGATAAATTCGATGCCAAACTGGCGGCCGTGAATGCCGAGTTGCTGATCAAGAAAGAACATGTATTTGCCTTGTTCCAGAATCGCGGCACGCCGCTCACGGAAGCCATTACGCCCATATTGAGCGCCAACAAAATCCCTCTGATTGCACCCAGCACCGGCGCCACCGTGTTTCATGCACCGGTCCATCCGCTGCTGTTCAATGTGCGCGCAAAGTATCAGGATGAAGTAAGAAAAGGGGTGGAGCATTTCACGACTATCGGCGCCACCAAAATAGGTTTGCTGCATGTAGACGATAGCTTTGGCAAGGATGGTCTGGCCGGTTTCGTCAGCGCGATGAATGAGCGCAGCATGATACCTGCCACCATTACCTCCTTCCCGCGCGTCAAGCCGGATTATGCTGCGACGGCCGATGCGATCGTCAAGGCCAACCCGAATGCCTTGATCATCGTCAGCTCTTCTGCCAACACGGTAGCCGTCATCAAGGCGATACGCGAAAAAGGCAGCATGGTGCAGATCATGACGCTGTCGAACAATTCATCGCAATCGTTCGTGCAGGACCTGGGAGCTGCAGGCACCGGCATCATCGTGTCGCAAATCACGCCGGCGCCCAATTCGATGACGACTGGGCTGGGCAAGGAATTCATGGCCATTGCAAAAGCCAGCAACACCACCGTATCGTACGCGGCGATGGAAGGCTTTGTCGCGGCCAAGGTACTGGTCGAAGGCTTGAAACGCGCAGGCCGCAACCTGACCCGCGAGGGTTTCGTGCGCGCACTTGAATCGATGCAGAAATTTGATCTTGGCGGCTTGATGATCAGCTATACGGCGAACGATCACACCGGCAGCGAATTTGTCGAACTGACGATGATCAGCAAGGATGGACGCTTCATCCGTTAATTGCATCCGCTGAAAACCGGACGCGACTCACGGATACGATCAGTCGCCAGCCTGCGCCCCGGCTATTGCAGCCGCCACCGCCTGTATACGCGCCTCGCGTATCGCCAGCGGAATGCGTGCAGGCTGATCCGGATAACGCTGCTGCGTTGCCCCCGCGACGACACCGCCACTGACTGTTTGTGCGGCAGCCAATGCCGATTGCAGATAAGCGGCTTGCGGAAACGGGGTATCGGCAAAGCCGGGACGGCCGCGATGGTCGCACTCCACTGCACGCAGCATGTCGATGAAGCGTTGCGGTTTGCGCAGCGCATCACAACGCTCGAACAAACTCACGATGGTCGCAGCGCGCAATTCCAGCGCGCGACCGATATTGCCATGCTCGCGCGCCGTCATCAAGGCCAGGTCGCGACACTCATTCGGTATCTTCAGGCGCTTGCACACTGCAGCAACCAGCTGCTCGCCATGCATTTCATGCCCATGATGACGCGGCCATAGTTCGGGCGGGGTCAGCCCCTTGCCGAGATCGTGCAACAGCGCGGCGCAGCGTATCGGCAAGCTGTGAGCCTGTTGCGCGGCGCAATCGAGCACCAGCATCACATGCACGCCGGTATCGATTTCCGGATGATACTGCTCCGGTTGCGGCACACCCCACAGCACATCCAGCTCCGGCAGTATCCGGTTCAATGCAGCGCAGTTGCGCAAGACCTCAAACATCCGCGATGGCCTGACCTCCATCAAGCCGCGCGCCAGTTCCTGCCACACGCGCTCCGGCACCAGCGCATCGACCTCACCTGCCTGCACCATGGCCTGCATCAATGCATTGGTTTCTGGCGCCACCGAAAATTGCGGAAAGCGCGCAGCAAAGCGTGCCAGCCGCAGGATGCGCACCGGATCCTCGGCAAAGGTAGGCGATACATGGCGAAAAATTCTTTGTTCGATATCCCGCCGTCCGCCAAACGGATCGACGATGGTTCCATCGGCATCCTTGGCCATCGCATTGATGGTCAGGTCGCGCCGGATCAAATCCTCTTCCAGCGTCACTTCTGCATCGGTATGGAACACGAAGCCCTTGTAACCGGGCGCCGTCTTGCGCTCGGTACGCGCCAGCGCGTATTCGTCGTGCGTAACAGGATGGAGGAAAACCGGGAAATCCTTGCCGACCGGCGTATAGCCCTGCGCGACCATTTGCGCCGGAGTCGCGCCGACCACCACATAATCGCGATCCTTGACCGGCACGCCGAGCAATTCATCGCGCACCGCGCCGCCGACTATATAGGTTTTCATTTCAGGAAAAATTCTGTCTGCATGGATCTATCGGCTCAGTCCGCGTCGCTCATTCAGGATATACGTCGTATTTTTCTATGCGGTCGGTTTCCGCCAGCGCGCCGCTGATCCATTGCGCCACGGCAGGATGCGCGGCCACGCGTTCGACATAGGCATCGAGTGCAGGACCCAGCACCACTTCATAGGTACGAAAACGCATCACGACGGGTGCAAAGTAGGCATCGGCAATCGAGAATTCGCCGAACAGGAATTTGCTCGGACCGGATAGTGCGAAGCAGGTTTCCCATATCTCGCTGATGCGGCCAATGTCGGCCTGCGCATCTATCGTGCGTCCCTTGCCGGGAAACCTGGCGCGTATATTCATCCACATCGCCGAGCGCACGCCGGTAAAGCCGGAATGCATTTCCGCGCATATCGCACGTGCCATCGCACGCGCCGCCACATCTTCCGGCCACATTTTCTTTTCGGGAAACTGTTCAGCCAGATATTCGCAAATGGCCAGCGAATCCCAGACCGTCGTCTCGCCTGCGATCAGTATCGGCACGCGTCCGGCCGCTGAATAATGCGCAATCTGCGCCGTGGTATCCGCGCGCGCCAGCAGCAAGGAGATTTCCTGGAACGGGATATTGAATGCCGTCATCGCAACCCATGGACGCATCGACCACGAAGAGTAATTCTTGTTGGCGATTACCAGCTTCAAACCGTTTTTTTCAGCGTGGTCCAGCGCTTGCGTAAGGGCAGAATCGAGTTCCGTGGTTTGCATACATCCCGTCGAGAAAAAAATATTCCATGGCTGATGACGTTACGGCGTGCAACTGATGCCGCAAGGCTCCATTTGTTACGGCAATTCAGTCGGCACAAAAGAGGCTGGCGCAACACTGCCCAGGCGCGCCTTCAGCGATTGCGGCTTGCCTTCAAACATCGCCGCATAATAAGTCGCGTTCGATAATACTTTTTTCACGTAATCGCGGGTTTCCGAAAACGGGATCGACTCGGCAAAGATCGCACCTTCGACCTGCCGCGTCAATGTCGAGCGCCAGGCGCGCGGGCGCCCCGGGCCGGCATTGTAGGCTGCGGTTGCCATCGCCTGCGAACCTTCCAGATCGCTCAACACCATGTTCAGATAACTGGTGCCGAGCAGGATATTGGTTTCAATTTCATTGACCTGGTTATGCGTGAAATCATTCAAGCCGATTTTCTTTGCGACATAGCGTGCAGTCGCCGGCATCAATTGCATCAAGCCCGATGCGCCTACGTGCGAGCGCGCATTCATGATGAAACGCGATTCCTGGCGGATCAAGCCATAGACCCAGGCCATTTCCATCCCCTGTCTTTGCGTGGTGGCGCGCATGATGTCGCGATACGGCGTAGGGAAGCGCTGCGTGAAATCGAATTCGGTTTTGGTGCGATCCGAGGTATTGACCATGCGATCTAGCACCTCGCTGCGACGGGCAAATTCAGCCGCGGCCAGCAGCTGCCGGTCCGTCATCTTGCGCAATTCCCAGTTCCATTCGCGATATCCTTCAAAGCGCATATCCAGATCAAAAAACTTGAAGGCGCGCCGGAAGCCGGCGTTGCTGCTCATGGCGGCAATTTCTTCTTCGGTGGCAGCGGCAGCGCGTGGCGGGATGGTGATTTTCTGCCCCAGCTCTTCGAGCGCCAGCTGGCCATAGAAACTGGTTTGCGGCGCGATGGACTGGAAGCGCGCATTGGCCAGATCCGTCTTGCCCTCTTCGCGCAAGGCACGCGCGAGCCAGTAGGTCCATGTCGCGTCGTCGCGCAGCGATGCCGGCATCGCTTCTATGCCGGCCTTCACCAGCTTCCAGTCGCCTGCGCGCAAGGCGGCGCGCACTTTCCATTGATGGCCTTCCAGCGACAGCGGCGCGTTGCCGGCCTTCCGCCAGTACTCAGGCGCTTCCGGCGCCAGCTTCATCGAAGCCTGCAAGGCGATCTGCGCCCAGCCCAGCGCTTCCTGCTTCTTGTTCAGCAGCAGGGTGTTGTGCGACAGTACATCGGCAGCCTGTGCCGGATTGCTTTTGGCGATGCGCCCGAGCGCAACCACAAAGACTTCATGCCGAACGCGGCGGAAACCGACGCCGCGCGCAATGATCAAGGCCGGTTTTTCCATCGCGGTGACCAGCGAGCCGTCGTCTATGCCCGACAGGGGCACAAAACGGCGTACATAATCTGTCGAACCGGTTTCTGCCGCGAGCCGGATTTGCGCCCACAGATCGTCGGTATCGAATTGATGCACCTGCAACAGCGTCGTCACCAGTGCCACGCAGCCTTCGCCAAAATCCTTCGGCACATTGAGCAGTGCGCGCGTTTCGTCGGCGACATGGACGCCCTTCAACGCCTTCCACATCAAGGCATAGCATTTCAATTGCGTGTCATCGTTCAACTGGAATTGCGGATATTGCTCATCGAACGTGACCCAGTCGCGCCGACGGCCAAGCTCAAGCAGCCAGTCGTTGCGCAGGCGATCGGCAATCGCGGTGCCGTTATAGCGCGTCAGGAACGCCAGTATCTCGGTCGCAGGTGCATCCTTGATGCGCGGCTTCAACTGATAATATTCAACGTAGGACGGAATAGGATAGTCGCGCAGATTGGCGGCGATCTCGCCGGCTGTCGCTACATCGTTGCGCCGCGACGCATTGCGCAAGGTCAGAAAAATATCGTCATCGGCCGCAAAGCCGGGCACGCGTTTTTGCGCATGGGCTGCCGGCAGCAAGAGCACTGCAGAAACTGCAAGCAATAATATTCGAACAAATAATCTATGCGAAAACATGAATTCCGTGACCCTTTTTTTGATCCTGCTTATACTCGACAACAACCATAACTAGAATAGCACGCGCTTACCTCGAACTCATGACCGCATCCATGCAAAACAAAGCTGAATTACGCGCCACATTACTCGCATTGCGCAGTGCGATCACGGCCGATCAGCGCCCGCTGTACGATCACCAGATTGCCATAAAGATACTGGAATGGTGGGCGGTCGCACGCACACCCACGCTGGGCGTGTATTGGCCGATGCGCGGCGAACCGGATCTGCAAGGCATCTATGCAGTGCTGGTCGCGCAGGGCGTGCAACTGGCTTTGCCTGTGGTTGTGAGTGACGATGCACCGTTAAAGTTCGTGGCCTGGACGCCTGGCGATCCCCTGACCAGCGACAGGTTCGGCTCTGCAATTCCTGCGAGGTCAGAGCCCGAACTGCAACCGCAAGCCTTGCTGATACCCTGCGTCGGCTTCAGCCGGGAGCGATTCAGGCTCGGTTATGGCGGCGGTTTTTATGACCGTACGCTGGCATTGGCGCCGCGGCCCTACAGCATAGGTGTCGCCTATGCGATAACGGAAACCACCTTTGCGGCAGATCCGTATGACATCGCGCTGGACGTGGTGATGACGGAAGAACAAACCTTGCCCTGATCAGGGGCAAAATACAGGCATAAAAAAACGCCGCATCAGCGGCGTTTTTTATGCTGCGTCTGATTACTTCTGCGACAGATTCAGGCGGCTCCAGATCGCATGCGTGGCAGCAGCCTGATTCAGCGTATAGAAATGCAGGCCCGGCGCGCCGCCAGCCAGCAAGCGCTCGCACAGGTCGGTGACGACATCGAGCCCGAATGCACGTATCGAATCGGCATCGTCGTTATAGCTGGCCAGCTTGAGGCGTATCCAGCGCGGGATTTCCGCGCCGCACATATCGGAGAAGCGCATCAGTTGCGTATAGTTGGTGATAGGCATCACGCCTGCAGTCACCGGCACATCGGCACCAGCCTTGCGTACGTCGTCGACAAACCGGAAATAAGCATCAGCATTGTAGAAATACTGGGTGATCGCCGAATCGGCGCCGGCCTTGACCTTGCGCACAAAATTGGCGACATCATCCTGCGGCGACCTGGCTTGCGGATGCATTTCCGGGTAGGCAGCAACTTCGATATGGAACCAGTCGCCGGTTTCGGCGCGTATGAATTCGACCAGTTCATTGGCGTGATGAAATTCGCTGGACGACATATCCATCGCGCCGTAGCCGCTGGGCAGATCGCCGCGCAAGGCAACGATGCGCTTGATGCCGTGCGATTTGAATTCATTCAAGATCGCACGCAAGCTGTCGCGCGAACTGCCCAGGCAGGACAGGTGCGGCGCCGCTTCGTGCCCGGCATTGCGTATCTCGAGTACCGTATCCAGTGTGCCATGCTGTGTCGAACCACCCGCGCCGAACGTGACTGAAAAATATTTCGGGTTCAGTTCGGCCAGCCTGGCACAGGTCACGCGCAGCTTTTCCACGCCGACCGCTGTCTTGGGTGGAAAAAACTCTATGCTGAAATTCTGTTGTTTCATTTTGCTTGTAGTAATAGTGCGGACAATATCCACGAAATGATGCTGTACAGGATAGCCCCGCCCATGGCCGACCAGAAACCGGCGACATGAAATCCATCCACCAGTTGCGCCGCCGCCCAGAACATCAAGGCATTGATCACCAGGATAAACAAACCCAGCGTCAGCAACGTGACCGGGAGCGTCAGCAATACCAGTACAGGACGTATCAGGGTATTGACCAGGCCCAGCACCAGCGCACCTATGATGGCTGCGCCTGCGCTATCGACCCGTATCGACGTCATCAGGAAAGGAAGCGCAAACAAAGCCGCTGCATTGATCGCCCAGATTAACAATAAGTACATGATTTCTCCGTCTCTCAAAAAGAACATCAGGAAATCGTCGCCCCATCGCCTGTGAGGGATGGAGCGACTCTGGCAACCGCAATGAAACGACTGCTACTGCAATGACTTAGTGCTTAGTAACGATAGTGCTCAGGCTTGTACGGACCGACTTTTTGCACACCGATGTAATCGGCTTGTTCATCGGTCAAAGTCGTCAATTGCGCATTGAGTTTTCTCAATTGCAGCAGCGCGACTTTTTCATCCAGGTGCTTAGGCAAGGTGTAGACGCCGACTGGATAATTTTTCGTGTTTGCATACAATTCGATCTGCGCTATCGTTTGATTGGCAAATGAAGAACTCATCACGTACGAAGGATGGCCAGTACCGCAACCGAGGTTGACCAGGCGGCCTTCAGCCAGCAGGATGATGCGCTTGCCGTCCGGGACGATCACGTGATCGACTTGCGGCTTGATGTTGTCCCACTCGTACTGTTTCAATGCAGCGACTTCGATTTCATTGTCGAAGTGACCGATGTTGCAGACGATAGCCTGATCCTTCATCTTCTTCATGTGCTCATGCGTGATCACATGATAGTTGCCGGTACAGGTCACGAAAATATCGCCGTGTGCGACTGCGTAATCCATAGTCACGACGCGATAACCTTCCATCGCTGCCTGCAATGCACAGATAGGATCGATTTCGGTGACCCAGACTTGTGCCGACAGGGCACGCATCGCCTGTGCCGAACCTTTGCCCACGTCGCCGTAACCGGCGATGACTGCGACTTTGCCGGCGATCATCACGTCGGTTGCGCGCTTGATGCCATCGACCAGCGATTCGCGGCAGCCGTACAGATTGTCGAACTTGGATTTGGTGACGGAATCGTTGACGTTGATCGCCGGGAAAGCCAGCTTGCCTTCCTTGTGCATCTGGTACAGGCGATGCACGCC